>JAFRPB010000251.1 GCA_017429345.1 Clostridia bacterium
CGTCTTGCTTGATCTTTGTTCCGTCATATTGCACATCTTCTCCTTGCCAACCGTCAGGTTGCCTGCGGAGAATCTGTACAATCTGACGAAAAAATCTACTGCGCAATCCGCACGCCCGAATTGTGCGGTGTTGCCTTAAAAGCGAGCGCAGCCATATGGAGCGTATTGATGCGTGGATTTTTTGTCTGTCTCCGCACAATATTATCCGATTTTGAGAGAATATCAGAAACGAACGGACCGTTTTTTACGTCTTTAAAGGTGAAGGGAGGTTTTTCGATGGAGGACGCTCAGATCATCGGGCTGTACAACGCGCGGGACGAAGCCGCGATCGCCCGGACGGATGAAAAATACGGCGGGTATTGCCGCGCCGTCGCCCGGAACGTGGTGCGCGACCGCAGCGACGCGGAGGAATGCGTCAATGACACCTATCTCAGGGCGTGGAATTCCATTCCCCCGGACGCGCCGCGGAGCCTGCGAGCGTATCTGGGCAGAATCGTGCGGAATATCGCGCTGGACCTGCAAAGACGCAGAGCGGCGAAAAAACGCGGCGGGGGAGGCTACGACGCGGTATATGAGGAGCTTGCGGATGCGCTGCCGGACGCCGCGGCGTCCGACGCGGTCGGAGAAGCGGAGCTGCGGGATCTGCTGAACCGGTTTCTCGCGTCGCTGTCCGACGACCGGCGGGACGTGTTTATCGGCAGATACTGGTACTTCGAGCCGATTGCCGCGATCGCCGAAAAAACGGGCTTTTCGCAGAGCAAAACGAAAACGCTTCTGTTCCGGACGAGGGAAGAGCTCAGGGAGTTTTTGAAAAAGGAGGGGGTCGCGGTATGACGGAAAAGCTTCTGGACGCCCTCGGCGGCGTTGATGAAAAATATATTTTGCCCTACGGAGAGAAGGTCGGTAAAAAACGGCCGTTCCGAATGACTGCGCTGCGGTGGGCTGCGCTTGCGGCGGCGGTGGCGCTGATTCTTTCGGGCGGCGCGTGGTTCGGGCTTTCCGTTCGTCACCGGCTTGAGAACAATTCTCTCGCTTCGAACGGCGAGGGGAAAGAGTATTCATCCTACTCTCGCAGCTTTGATTCGCTTGAAGAAATGCTGGGCGGCTCGTCGGCTTATCTCGAAACGCCGCAGTCGCGGCTTTACGCGCTGGATCTCGAGGCGTGCACGGCCGTCCGGTTCCGTTATTACGGCACAAGTGGGAAAAATACCGCAAATACCCTCGGAGAAGGGTATGAGGTGCAGATGCGCAGAGACGGCGTGCAAAGCTTCGTGCTCTGGGAACCGTATCTCGGACCCCTTGCGCTGCCGGAACGGTACGACGCCGAAGCGTGGACGGACGTTCGGACGGAGAATCGCGGCGGCGTGAGCATCACTTGCGGACGGTGCGGGGGGCGTATGATCGGATTTGTAAATGAAGGCAGGGGATGTTATATCCTGCTGACGTATTCCGCCGACGCGCAGGTTTTTGATTCGCTGCTGGACGACCTTTTAAGTTGAAAGGAGAAAAATGATGTTTCATAAATTATTTGCGACCGTCAGAAAAACGGCTGCCGCCGTTCTGATCCTGTGTTTTGCGCTCTGCGCGGCGATCGTTCCGACCGCGCTTGCGGAAGAGAATGATTCTTTCATTCCCGAGGGCGCGATCCCGGTCGACGAATATATCCTCGTGTCGATGGAGCACGAATATTCTTTCCCCGACGAGGATTACGCGCCGTCTTATTTCAATGCGGAATACGTAAAGGAAGTCGAAGCGATCTTTTTCTATCAGGAGGGCGACCTTGTAAACGTCGAAACATTTATGCGGATCGAAAAGCTGTATCTGACGGATAAGGGAAAGGCGCATATCGACGAGCTGATCGAAGCGCTGAACGCGCGGGACGATATCGCCTGCGCCGAGAGGGATTATCTGTTTCCGAACGTCTCCGCAGACGCTGCGGAAAATACGGCGTCGGCAGAGGAGTTCTGGTATCACGTTGATCTCGCGGACGGCGCGGCGTACTTTTTTTCGCAGAGCAGCGCGTGGAAGTATGTAACGGAGAGTTTCGGTATCGACGACGGCGAGGTCGCTTTCTTCGGCGCGGACGGGACGAGGCGGACCGACGGCGCGGCGCTGAAAAACGGCGACACGCTTTGCGTCATGCAAGGGGGAGAGACAAAGTATTCCGCGCCTGTCGTGCTGCTGCTCGATCCCGATTCCGACGGCAGGGTGACCTCGGCAGACGCGCGCAACACGCTTCGCGCCGCGGCGAAGATGACGGAGCTTGACGGGGCTTCTCTGCTTGCGGCAAACGCGGACGGCGTCGGACGGGTCGGCGCGGACGACGCGCGCCTGATCCTGCGCGTTGCGGCGCGGCTCGAAAAACAGATCGCGGTCTGGACGGAGTTTACGAATCTGAAGCTGATGGATAAGATCGTCATGCTGTCGGTGTATACGGATCAAAAGCAGGAGATCGAAACGCCCGAAGCCCTGATCTCGGAAATGGAAAAAGGAGATCTTTCTCCCGAAGACCGCGCTCTGCTTGAAAAAAGCTTCCGTCGCGTTACGACGTCGATGGCTGCCGATCCCGAAGTCGTCGCGTCGAATACGAACGCGCCGGTCGAGGCGGTTCCGTTCAGCACAATCGTGATCGTTGAGCTCAATATGGACGCGCGTAAGGATATCGACCGAATCATCGGCGTCCTGAATCGCAGCGACCGTGTCGAATTCGCAGAAAAAAATTCTGCGGGATATGTTGACGATTTATTTTGAGAATCAACGCCGAAGCGCCCGTTCCGCATCGCAGAACGGGCGCTTGTTATAAACATCGGATATCGGGGATCGGATATCGGGGATCGGGGATCGGATATCGGGGATCGGATATCGGAGATCGGATATCGGGGATCGGGGATCGGATATCGGAGTTCGGGAATCGCTCCTCGCTCCGACGCCCGTTCTCTCATCCCTCATCCCTCTCAACTCTTTTTCACGTTTCCCTTTCCCTTCGTCTTTCCCTTCAGCCTGACAGCCGCGGCGTCCGTGAACGAGCCGCGGCGCAGGGTCAGCCGGCGTGCTTTCAGCGCTTCGTCGATCAGCGCTTCAATGCGCTTCCCGGCGTCTGCGGCGTCGAGTTTTCTGCGAAATTTGCCGAGCGTCGTTGCGTCGGGCGTCTGTTCGTCAAAAAAGCTTAAATGCAGGAATTTGCGGAAAGCGAAGCTGTCGTAAGCCGCGTCCTCCGTCGCCGTGTCGGAGAGATGAAACCACCTGCGCAGAAGATACATGCGCAGCATCATCTCCGGGTCTCGGGCGGGTCTGCCGCGCCGTCCCTCGGGGCAGAAGGGCTTCGCGAGCGCGACGCATTCCTCCCATGGGACGAGTCCGTCCATCCGATCGAGAAAAATCTCCCGTTTTGTTTTCTTTTTTCGCATCTCATATTCGAGATCCGCAAAGCTCTGCTGATTTTTCATACGGCTTCACCCTTACGTCAATTTTCCGCGTCGCCCCGGCGCTGCTGCAGCGCTGAAGCGATCTGCGTTTTCTTTTCGCCCGTCAGATCGTATTTCAGGATCGGGAATACGGAGAGCAGGCTGAAGATGCCGGGCATCGCGACGTAGGCGAAGAAGATCACGTTTTTCGTGCTCTGCGCCACCTGGACCGCGCCCGCGTTATAACCGGAGAACTGCACGAAGACAAGGCCCAGCGCCGCGCCGACCGCGAGGCAGACCTTGATCGTGAGCGTTAAAAGGGAGAACGCGGGACCCTCGGCGCGTTTGCCCGTGTTGTATTCATACCAGTCCACGCAGTCGCTGACCATGATCATCGGCATCAGCGTGACTGCGCCGAACTGCAGACCGACAAGGAACAGCAGCACGAACATCACGATCATGTTCTGAGTCACGAACGCGTAGACGAGGAAAGCCGCGGCGGAGATCAGGAATCCGTAGACCGAAAGCCCGATAAAGGTCTTTTTCTCGCCGAGCTTTTTGATGAGCACCGGCGTCAGCGCCATGCTGACCATCGTGCCCACGCCCGTCGTGATGCCGAGCACGATCACATAGTTTTCGCTGCCCATGATCGCGCTCGACGCCTGCACCTGGATCGCCATCGCCATCTGTCTGCCCGCGCCGAGAAAATAGGAGACGATCACCAGCATCAGCGGCTTGTTTTCGCGCAGGGCGGCGAACATATCCCGAAAGCTCATTTTCTCCTGCGAATACTGCACGCGCTCTTTATTGAAAAAGTAGATCAGCGAGAACAGCGCGCAGCCGAGCACGCCCGCGACGGCGGCCGTCACGAGATATTCGGTCGAGCTGATCGGCGCGTCCTGCTGGCCTTTCTCGATCCCGAGCACCTTTGAACCGCCGGGCACGATCATGCAGACGACCGGCACCAGCACCGCCGCAGCGGAAAAACCGATCTGCTTGAACGTGTTTGAAATCGAGATCACGTTCGTCCGTTCGTCCGGATCCGGCGTCAGCACCGAGGCAATGCCCTGCGAGGGCACGTCGCCCAGCGTCATGGCCATGCTCCACAGCAGGAACGTGACGAAAATATACGCATAGAGCCCCGCGCCGGTAAAGGGAACTTTGATAAAAATGACGACCGTTGTGATCAGAAGCGGCAGGATCGAATAGGCGATGAAGGGACGCAGCTTGCCCTTCGGGCTTTTGCCCCGCTCGATCAGATTGCCGACCACCGGATCGAACACCGCCGAAATGACCTTGACGACGAGGATCAGAATACCGATCACGGCGAGGTTCGCCGCCATCTGCGAATGATAGAATTCCGCCTGATAGGAGTTGAGAAAGCCGACGATCGCCTGAAACCCGAACAGGCCCAGGGAATACGCCGCGATCTCCTTGAAGGACATGTATTTTTTTATGATGATCACCTGCTTTTTTATTTTCTCAGATAGACGATAAAGCCGAAGTCGGTCTCCTGCTCGGTATAATTCTCGGCGAGAAAAGCGTCCCATCCGTCGCGATCGCCGCAGTGGAGCAGAAAATCCTCCTGCTTTGTGAATTCTCCGTCGTGGGAATTCGTATCGAACATGATCAGCTTCGGCGGGTTCTCTTTCAGATCCGCACAGATCGTTTGCGCAAATTCCGTTTTCGCCTCTTCGCTGAATCTGCCGTTGGAGTAATAAAAATACTTTGAAGCGGCCAACCTTCTCGCTCCGTAGTACGACGAAACCGCCGATGCGCCGCCGAAAACCTGAATTGTGTCTGTCGTTTCAGTATTATTGACGATATAATCGACCACTTTTTCCTCTGTCGTTGCCATATGCGAAGAAAAAGAATAGAGTACGCTTTTTCGTGCGCCCATGAAAAAATACAGCATGCACGAAAAACTCACGGCAACCAGCAACGTGCCGCACACGACGGTATTTAAGCCGTTTTTTCGGCATTTTTCGGAACAGTTCCGATTTATGAATTCTTCTATCTGCTTTGCAATCCATACCGCCGGGATGATCAGCGCCGGGACAAAAGACATAAAATAGTGCATATGCGGAGCGCCGGACAGAGAATTTGCCAAGAGCGTTGCAAGCAGACCGAAAAACGCGATCCATCCGAGCTGATCGAGCGCGGTTTTGTTTTTCATTTTGCATTTCAATGAATAGCAGACAAAACACAGAACAAAGGTAATGATCAGCATCAGAGCGCCGCTCGGCGCCATCTGCAAGATCATTCCGACAACGTTCCTTTTGCGTTCTTTCATCGTGATATCGGAAAACGAGCCGAGAATGCCGAAATATGCCGTGTCGATGCACGCTGCCAAAATGCCCTTGGAAAGAAGATAAATCACAAAAGGAGCGATAAACAGGGCGAAGCCCAGAAACGCAAAGAGAAAAACACTTCCGAGAACCTTGTATTGTTTATTTGTTATCAGAATGATAATAACGCCCAGAACCGCGCAGCCGAGCAATGCGAGAATGTTCATTCTGAGTAAAAACACCGCGGAAATACACATGCCGACAAGCATCATTTCATACTTTTTCAGCATGAAATTGTTTTTCAGAAATTTGGCGATATAGTAGAAGCCGAGGATCGTAAACGGCAGCGCGTATTCTTCCGCAAGGTTGCCGCCCTCAAGCGTTGCGGTCAGCAACATCATACTGAGAAGCGCGCAAACGACTGAAACGCCTTTTGTAACAAAAAGCGCCGCGGTTTTATACAGCAGGAACACGGAAGAGAAAAGTGAAACGAATTCAAGCAGAAAGATGCCGTATCGGTAATGAATCAGAATCCCCAATGCTTCGATAAGATACAACAGCGGTCCCTTGTTGTCCCATGCTTCGGTGTAAAGCGCTTTTCCCTGTGTGACAGCAAAACCGACATAGGCGAAGATACCGGAGTCATGACCGAAATCCGTTGATTTGATAAAGAAATGCGTGGACATGGACAGAACGACGGTAAAGCCGAACATAATAATGTAAGGGGAAAAAGCTTTTGCTTTTTTAATCATTGCCGACCCTCCCGCGCTTTTTGTCTGTCCTTCTCAAACGAATCGCGGCGCCCAGACTGTTCTTCATTGTCTTGAAAACGTTCATCTTGCTTTCGCCGAGCTTCGCGTCGTAATGCAGCTCGAAGCCGACTTCGTCAAACGCCGCGCCGACAGTATACAGCTTATAAAGCAGCTCCATCATGCAGGCAAAGCTCTTTTCCTTGATCGGGTCTTCGCCGTATTCCGTAACGAGTTTCTTAATGATAGTATAAGTATAAAGGCGATATCCGCAGGTGTAATCCTTCACGTTCGGAACACGCAGGACGAAGCTGTAATAAAGCTTTGCCATATCGCTCATGAATTCCCGGTGCTTCGCAACGCCGTTAACGCCTGATGTTTCACAGTAACGGGACGCGATCACGCAGTCTTTCTTCTCTGACAGGAGCTTTTCGACCATATCGTGGATATAGATCGGGTCGTGCGTATTGTCGCCGTCCATCAGCGCCATCAGGTCGTTCTCACAGCCGTTTTGCAGGAAATAACCGATTGCCGAGTTCAGACCGCCGCAAAGTCCCCGGTTCTCCGGGTGGGGCAGCAGTCTGACGTTCTCATATTGTCCGCATTTGCTTTCGATAACTTGTTTCGTATGATCCTTGCTGCAGTCGTCGATGCCGACGATGATCAGATCATAGCCGCGCTGAAGCAATCCGTCTTTCTGTGCATACCATTTGTCGATCAGAGCGCCGATGTTCGGCTCTTCGTTATAGCAGGGAAGAAACGCGAAAAGATTATTCATAACGATACTCCTGTTGTTTTTTTTTTGGGAATCGGGGTGCGGTGCGGCAAATAAGCCGGGAGAGGCAATCAACCGTATCGATCGTTTTCCTCGGCGCAAGCTTCGTTTTTTCTGTTTATTTCGTCAGTGCGTCGGCAAGGGCTTCGAGCGCCGCTTCGGAGTCCGCGTTCAGTGCGGAGCGGATCGAAACGAGGGGCTCGAGCAGGGTGATCTCCTTCATCCCATCGAATTCGGCTTTCATCACCTTGCCTGCCGAGGGCGCCCAGGAGCCGTTTTCGACGAGACCGACCGTACGCTTCTGATAATTCTTTGCTTTCAGATGCGCGAGGAACTCCTCCGCGGGCGGGAACAGTCCCGCGTCGTAGGAGGGCGCGGCGACCACGAGGCGGTCGTAACGGAACGCGTCCTCGACGCACTCCGCCTGATCGTCGCGGGCAAGGTCCGCGACGCTGACCTTTTCCGCGCCGCGGTCGAGAAGCATTTTCTCAAGCTTTTCGACGGCGGCTTTCGTATTGCCGTGGATCGAGCAATAGGTGATGAATACGCCCTTGTTCTCCGGCTCATATTTGCTCCAAGTGTCGTAAAGCCCGATGTGATACGCGAGATTTTCTTTAAGGATCGGGCCGTGCAGCGGGCAGATGATCCCGATATCGAGCGCCGCCGCCTTTTTCAGCACGTTCTGCACCTGCGCGCCGTATTTGCCGACGATGTTGAAATAATACCGCCGCGCCTCGCACGCCCAGTCCTCTTCCGCGTCGAGCGCGCCGAACTTGCCGAACGCGTCCGCAGAGAAGAAGATCTGATCCTTGCAGTCGTAGGACATCATGACCTCGGGCCAGTGCACCATCGGCGTCATGAAGAAGGTCAGCTCGTGCGCGCCGAGGGGGAGCTTGTCGCCCTCCTTGACGACGACCGCCCGGTCGGAGAGATCCGCGCCGAAGAACTGCTTTGCGAAGGTGAAGGTCTTCGCGTTGCCGACAATTTTGATTTCGGGATATTTTTCAGCGACTTTCATGATATTCGCCGCGTGATCCGGCTCCATATGATGAACGACGAGATAATCCGGCGTTCTGCCCGAGAGCGCTTCTTCGAGATTCGCGAACCACTGTTCGCCGACGCGCCTGTCCGCGGTGTCCATGATCGCGATCTTTTCGTCGAGGATCAGATAGGAATTGTACGCCATGCCCTCGGGTAGGATATACTGGCTCTCAAACAGGTCAAGCGTTCTGTCGCTCACGCCGATGTATTTCACGGTATCGGTGACGGTGATCTTCTGCATAATGAAATTCCTTTCTTTCGGTCAAAATATCAAAAAACCGGAGAACCTGTCTCCGGTAAGGGGGTCGTGATTATTCTTCTTCGAAGACGTCCTTGCCCGCGCCGCAGAGGGGGCAGACAAAATCCTCGCCGAGATCTTCCCACGGGGTGCCCGGCTCGATGCCGTTCTCGGGATCGCCGAGCTCTTCGTCGTAAACATATCCGCAAAGGGAGCAGACGTATTTCATTATGAATTACCTCACTTATATTGTTTGGAATTATTCTACTATATAGCGTGGGGGATGTCAAGAGGGAATGATGATTAATCGAGGTCTTCGACCTCTCAACAATTCGGAATGCTGAATTCGGAATTCGGAATATCGGTGCGGTCGCAAACGACACGCCATTATAGAAGATAAGACTTTTTCTTTTGTGCGCAAAGGCGGGTTATCGTTTGACTTATTATAACTCTTTGAATTATAAAATGATTTTATAAAATTAAAAGGCGCGAAGCGCTTTTCTGAAATTCCGCATTCCGCATTACGAATTCCGAATTGGTAAATCCTGATTTATCGAGGCGTGAACGCCTCGATAAATCAGGATTAATCAACCAGCTGAGCGAGCCTCTTCCTCGCCCACGCGATCTCCCGGTCGACCGCCGCGGGCGAAGCGCCGCCGGCGCTCGTGCGTTTCGCGACGCACGCGTCCATATCGATGGCGGCGAACAGATCCTCGCCGAACAGTTCGCTGAACTGCCGGTACTCTTCAAGCGTCATCGTCTCGAGCGTTTTTTCGTTCTCGACGCAGCAGCCCACGATCTCTCCGGTGATCTTATACGCCGTGCGGAAGGGCAGCCCTTTCGTCACGAGATAATCCGCGCAGTCCGTCGCGTTGATAAAGCCCTTCGCGGCGGCGGTTCTCATGTTTTTCTCAAGCACGCGCATCGTCGCGAGCATCGGCGTGAAGACGCGCAGACATTGCTCCACGGTGTCCGCCGCGTCAAAGATCCCTTCTTTATCCTCCTGCATATCCTTGTTGTAGGCGAGGGGGATACCCTTCATGACAGTCAGGATCGAAACGAGATCGCCGTAAACTCTGCCGGTCTTGCCGCGCACGAGCTCGGCGATATCCGGATTCTTTTTCTGCGGCATGATGCTCGAGCCGGTGGAATACGCGTCGTCCAGCTCGATGAATTTGAATTCCCACGAGCACCAGAGAATGATCTCCTCCGAGAAGCGGGAGAGGTGCATCATGACCGTTGAAAACGCGGCGGCGAGCTCGATGATGTGGTCGCGGTCGGAAACGCCGTCGATGCTGTTCTCCGAAATGCCGTCGAAGCCGAGAAGCTGCGCCTCAAAATACCGGTCTGTATCGAAGCCCGTGCCCGCGAGGGCGCAGGAGCCCAGGGGCGAGACGTTCATGCGCCTGCGGCAGTCGCCGAGCCGGTCGATATCCCGCAGAAACATCATTCCGTACGCCATGAGCTGATGCGCGAAGGTGATCGGCTGCGCCCGCTGCAGATGCGTGTAGCCGGGCATGATGACGTCGCGGTTTTTCTCCGCGAGCGTGAAGATCTCTTCGCAGAGCGACGCGAGAAGCCCTTTGACCGTTTCGATGCGGCCGCGCAGATAAAGCCGGATATCCACCGCCACCTGATCGTTGCGCGAGCGGGCGGTATGCAGTTTTCTCCCCGCGTCGCCGATGCGTTTTGTCAGCTCCGCCTCGACGAAGGAGTGGATATCCTCCGCCGCCGGGTCGATATCGAGCGTACCCGCGTCGATATCGGCGCGGATCTGTTTCAGCGTTTTCTGTATCAGCTCGGATTCTTCCGGCGTGATGATCCCCTGTCTGCCGAGCATCGCCGCGTGGGCGACCGAGCCTTCGATATCCTCCCGATACATTCTCGAATCAAAGCGGATCGAGGAATTGAAATCGTTGACCTCGGCGTCCAGCGCCTTTTTGAATCTGCCGGTCCATAGTTTGTCCATGTGGTTGTTCCTTTATTGATGTGAGATAAAGACTGATTTGTCGAGGTCTTTGCCGCGGCGTCGGGCTCACAAATGTAGGGGCGGGCATGACCGCCCGCTTGCGTTTTGAATCCCGTCCTTTATAGACGGGCGAAAAATGCAATACGGTTAAATCCGTTGTAAAATATACAATTTCTCCGCCTCGCTACCCCCACCGCAAGGGATGCGAATCGCCGGTGGCGATCTTTGCCGCAGGGTGCGGATCGCCGGTGGCGATCTCTGCCGTTAGGCAGAAGTCGATCGGGCGGTCATGCCCGCCCCTACAAATCATCGCCTCGACAAATCAGGATTTACCGAGCTTTGCGCGGACCTTGATGGGCAGTCCGAACAGGTTGATGAAGCCCTTGGAATCGGTCTGGTCGTAGACCTCGTCCTCGTCGAAGGTCGCGATCTCCTCGCTGTAAAGAGAATAGGGGGAAGTGACCGAGGAAAGAATAATATTGCCCTTATAGAGTTTAAGTTTGACCTCGCCCGTGACGGTCTGCTGCGTTTTATCCACAAAAGCGGAAAGCGCTTCGCGCAGCGGGGTGAACCACTGGCCGAAATAGACGAGCTCTGCGAATTTCTTTGAAACGAGCTCTTTATAGTGCATCGTGTCCCTGTCGAGGGTGATGGTCTCGAGCATCTCGTGCGCTTTGTAAAGGATCGTGCCGCCGGGCGTCTCGTAAAGGCCGCGCGATTTCATGCCGACAAGGCGGTTCTCGACCACGTCGAACAGACCGACGCCGTTTCTGCCGCCGATCTCGTTGAGCTTTGCAACGATCGTCGCGGGGGAGAGCTTTTCGCCGTTGACCGCGACGGGCTCGCCCTTTTCAAAGGTGATCGTCAGCGGCTCCGGCTGATCCGGCGCCTGCTCGGGCGATACGCTCATTTCAAGAAAACCGGGCTTGTTGTACTGCGGCTCGTTTGCGGGATCCTCAAGATCGAGGCCCTCATGGCTCAGATGCCACAGGTTCTTATCTTTGGAATAATTCGTCTCTCTGTTGATGCGCAGCGGAATATTGTGCGCCTCGGCGTAGTCGATCTCCTCGCTGCGGGATTTGATATCCCACTCGCGCCACGGGGCGATGATCTTCATATCCGGCGCGAACGCCTTGATCGTCAGCTCGAAGCGAACCTGATCGTTGCCCTTGCCGGTGCAGCCGTGGCAGATCGCGTCCGCGCCCTCCGCTTTCGCGATCTCGACGATGCGCTTCGCGATCGCGGGACGGGCGAACGCCGTGCCGAGAAGATATCCTTCGTAGGTCGCGCCCGCCTTGAGCGTCGGCCATACGTAATCGTGAATGAATTCTTCTTTCAGATCCTCGATGTAGAGCTTGGAAGCGCCGGTTTTCAGCGCCTTCTCTTCAAGCCCGTCGAGCTCCGTGCCCTGCCCGACGTCGCCGGAGACCGCGATGACCTCGCAGTTGTCGTAATTCTCTTTCAGCCACGGGATGATGATCGAGGTGTCCAGACCGCCTGAATAAGCGAGGACGACCTTTTTGATTTTCTTTTCCATAAAACAATTCCTCCCAAACGTTTGAATGTCGGATAAACATACACTTTTGCTGTATATTTATTATATGTATCTCCGATTAAAAGTCAAGGGCAAAAAACTTTTTTTCAAATGCGTCAATAACTCTTGCTTTATTTTTTATATATCAGTATAATATTTTTATTATCGTTAAACTCGGGTAAATAGGAAGTGAAAGCAGTGAATCTCGGAAAAATCAAAATCGACCGCAAATGGATCGCCGTCGGCGTCGTCGTGTTTCTGGTCGTCGCTTATGTTATCATTCTCGCGGCGCACAGGGGAGTCAACGCGAATAAGACCGTCGTCGTTACCGACGAGCACGGCAATGAGATTGAGGTGCAGGACGGGCTTTACGGCCGCACGGAGCTGCTGTTTTATTTCCGCGATAACGACGGCAGCGGGATGCTTTTCGGCGTGGATGCGGATCTGACGAATCATAAGATCGGCGTAAGCGCTATCCCCGACGATCAGGGCTATCTGATGAACGGCGCCGCCGTTACGATCGGCACGATCTATGCCGGCGGCGGGCTCGAGGGCGTCAGGAACGCAGTGAATCAGAGAACCGCGGCGAGTTATCAGCGCGTGTATATCTGTACGCCCGCCCAGTTCGCGAAAGTGACCGACCTGCTGGGGAAGGTGACCGTCAACACGCCCGAAGGGTTTTCCTATTCCGGTTCCTCCGCGACGGTCAATCTGAAGCCGGGCGCGAACGCGATCTCGGGCAACGATCTTTATCTTTATCTCAAATACGGCGGCGGGGAGAACGTCTCCTATGAGATGCGCGGCGATGTGTTCGCCGGGATGCTGCGCGCTTATCTGACGCCGGAGAATATCGCCGGGGGAGAAAAACTGTTTGACGAGCTCGTCAACGCGGCGCAGACCGATATCACGGCGTATGACCGTTCCGCGTGGGAGGATCGGATTGCAGCGGCGGCGAATTCCGATACGCTTGTGATCGAGAACGACGGTTTTGCCGGTTATGCCGGGAATGAGGGATAATGAAAAAAGTATTAGCGGCGCTCTGCGTTATCATCGCGCTCGGCGCGGGTTTGTGGTATTTTCGGGAGGATCTTTCGGATCTGGCGTGGAATATCGGTCTGCCGACGCTGTTTGAGTTTTCTCAGACGGAGCCGCCGACCGTTCAGGCGCCGCAGGATCCGCCTGTTCCCGGGGACGCGGAGGTTCCGTCGGAAAAATATTTCTTTTCTCTGCTGAACGAACGGCAGCGGCAGGCGTATGAAGAGATCCGCGCGCAGATTTTTGAGTTTCCCGAGAAGATCCGCACGCTGAAAATCGACGAGGATGATTTCACCGCCGTTCACCGCGCGCTTATATATGACAATCCCGAGCTTTTCTTTTTAACGAACACGGCGGTGATGGAGTTCCACACGTTCGCCTGTTGGTATAAGCCGGAATACTCCTGCACGCCGGAGCAGTATTCCGGGATGCTTGCCGCGCTGGAACGGGAACGGCAGGCGGTCTTCGCCGCCGTACCGCCGGGGGCGGACGATTATCAGAAAGAAAAGATCGTTCACGATCTGCTGATCGCGTCCTGCTCTTACGGAGAGAGCGAGCATGATTCCGATATTTACGGGGCGCTGGTCGAACACCGGGCGATTTGCTCCGGTTACGCGAAGGCGGCGAAATATCTGCTTGACGGGCTTGGAATATATAACTATCTTGTCTCCGGCGACGCGGTTTCCGGCGGCAGTCGGGAAAGTCACATGTGGAATACGGTATCGATCGGCGGCAAGCCGTATTATCTTGACGTCACGTGGGACGACGCGGATTCCGGGAGCGGCGCCGCGGGATATACTTATTTCAACGTTACGCAGGCGGGCGTCGCTTTATCGCATTTTCCGGAATATCCGCCGGAGAGCGGATGCATCTACCGGGACCAGAATTATTTCGTCCGGGAGGGGCGCTGGTTTTCCGCGTGGGACGACAACGCGCGTGCCGTATTTGAAAACCGGCTTGTCGAAACGGTCCGCGACGGCGGCGTTTCGTTTGACGTCGCGTTTGATACTGCGCTTCTGCGGGAATCGGCTGTCGGGGAGCTGATTGAAGGGCAGCGGATTTTCCGGATGCTGCGCAGCGCCGCGCAGAGGACCGAAACCGATCTGAGGACGGATATTGTGAACTATTCGGTCGTTGAGGAGCTGAACGTGCTTCATATCGATCTGACAAAAAACTACGAGGACGCCGAATGATTTTTCGCGCCGGATCCGGCGCGGTCGCGATCCGGCGGCTGCATCTGTAAGGGAGAGAGAACAGTATGGATAAAGAAAAGATCCGCCGCGCCGTGCGCGATATCATCGAGGCGGTCGGCGAGGATCCCGAGCGCGAGGGTCTGGCCGAAACGCCCCGCCGCGTCGCGGATATGTATGAGGAGATCTTTGCGGGTCTCGAGGACGAGCCGGAAAAATATCTTAAATTCTTCGATGAAAGCGGAACCGACGAGATCGTCATTGTGAAGGATATCCCGCTTTACTCGATGTGTGAGCATCATTTTCTGCCGTTTATCGGCAAGGCGCACATCGCATATATCCCCGGCGACGGCAAGGTGCTCGGGCTGTCGAAATTCGCCCGCATCGTCAAGTGCTTCGCCTCGCGGCCGCAGCTTCAGGAGCGGCTGACCGCGCAGATCGCGGACTTTATCAATGAGAAAATGCACCCGCAGGGCGTCGCCGTCGTGATCGAGGCGGAGCACCTGTGCATGACCATGCGCGGCATTAAGGCCGCCGGAGCGGTGACGCGCACCTCCGCACTGCGCGGTACCATGCGCCGCGACGCCCGCACCCGCGCCGAGGTGATGGCGCTGCTGAAATACTGAATTATCGGGCAAAGCCCGATAATTCAGTATTTGCAAATGAAAAATGAGGAATGACACATGTGGAATGAATGACGGGGGTCCACCCCGTACCCCATTTATAGAAAAACGGTGCAATAAATAAAACACTATGATTTAAAATGATTTTTCTTTTATGCTTTCAATAATTCAAGTCGCGAAGCGACTTCTGTTCGTGACCCTTTGTCAAGGACAATTTTTAAAGTGAATAGTATAAATCCACTTTTTTGTGATATAATGGTTCCCGCTTTACCGTCAGGGAGGATAGGGCAACGCTGAGGAGCGACC
>JAFRPB010000022.1 GCA_017429345.1 Clostridia bacterium
ATCCCTTGAAAGGCGACAGCCTTCCTGCGGTCTTTTTGAACAATCTGACGAAAAATCTGACGGCGCAATCTGCGCACCGGAATTAATCAGCGCTTACCTAATGCCCAATGCCTAATGCCTGAAAATTCTGATTTCCCGGCGAAGCCGGGAAATCAGAATTTACCATTGACTTTTGCTATTATATGTAATAAAATGTACTATGTATATGTCTCAAAGGATTTGATTTTATGGCTATGGCTGCGCTTCCGCACGACCTGATGAGCAAACTGTGCGTGAATATGGAAAAAAACGACCGGATCCCCGCGTCGAATTATGACCGCTACAACGTCAAGCGCGGTCTGCGCAATTCCGACGGCACCGGCGTTATGGCGGGACTGACCAAGGTCTGCTCCGTCGAGGGTTATTATATAGAAGACGGTGAAAAGCTGCCCCGCGAGGGCCGGTTGACTTATCGCGGCGTCGACGTGCGCAGCATCGTGAACGGCTGCCGTGAGGAAAAACGCTTCGGCTATGAGGAGTGTATCTGGCTGCTGCTGTTCGGTTCGCTGCCGACGGCGGAAAACCTCAACCGCTTCTGCGAGCTTTTGTCGCTCGCGCGCGAGCTGCCGAAGAGCTTTATTGAAGATATCATCATGCGTTCCCCGTCGCCGGACGTGATGAATCAGCTCGGCCGATGCGTGCTGGCGCTTTATTCCTACGACGAGAATGCCGACGACACCTCGATCGAAAACGTATTATGGCAGTCGGTCCGGCTGATCGCTCAGATGCCGCTGATGATGGCCTATACCTACCAGGTGAAAAAACGCAATTTCTACCGCAGAAGTATGTATATCCATCCGGCGGAGCCGGATCAGCGCACGGCGGAGGTTATTCTGAATTCGATCCGCCACGATAAGCAATTCACCGAGCGTGAGGCGGCGCTGCTGGATCTTTGCCTGATGGTCCACGCGGATCACGGCGGCGGCAACAACTCCGCGTTCGCCGCGCGCGTGCTGTCCTCGTCGGGAACGGATACTTATTCCGCGATCGCGGCCGGCATCGGCGCGCTGAAGGGGCCGAAGCACGGCGGCGCGAACCTGAAGGTCATTCAGATGCTTGAGTATATGAAAAACGACGTTCGCGATTACGGCGACGACGAGGAGATCGCGGATTTCCTAAAGCGCGTCGTGCGGCGCGAGGCGGGGGACGGTTCCGGCCTGATCTACGGGATGGGACACGCGGTTTACACACTCTCCGATCCGCGGGCGGTGATTCTGAAGAAGGAGGCTGAGGATTTCTGTCCCGGCACCGGCTTTGAGGATGATCTCAAGCTGCTTGAAGCGGTGGAGCGCCTGACCCCCGGCGTGTTCGCTGAGGAAAAGGGTTCGGCGAAAAAGATCTGCGCGAACGTCGATCTGTATTCCGGGCTCATTTACCGGATGCTTCGCATCCCCGTCGATCTCTATACGCCGATGTTCACCGTCGCGCGGACGGCGGGCTGGTGTGCGCACCGTATCGAGGAGATCATGACCAGCGGCAGGATCATCCGGCCGGCGTATAAATCTCTCGCGCTGCCGCAGGATTACATCCCGCTGAGCAAGCGGACCGAATCGACGGAGACGCTCGGGGAGCGGGCGTATATTCCGCAGGACGAACGCTGATTTACGTATAGTTTACCATAGGAAAGGAATCAAGATTATGGATAATGATTTTTACACCGGCGCTCCCGCGCCTGAAGCGACGGAGCAGATCGTGACCACCGAAGTCATATTGAACGAAAAAAAAGATAAGAAAGCGCGCGAGCCGCGTTTTCGCGGCAAGGTGAACGCCATAGATCCGAGAATGCTGTTTGTGCTGTTCGGGATCTTTACCGTGATTATGGCTGCGATACGCGCGTTTCAGCTGATGTATCTGTTTGAGCCCGATACCGGTTTCTTCTTTATCGAGAAAGAAAACAGCATTGCGATTCCGCTGCTTTATACCGTTGCCGCGGTCAGCTTCGCGATCTATTTCATCCTCAGCCACCTGAGCGCCAAGATCCCCGAGGGTGTGCCGCCGCAGGGAAAGAACTATTATCTGGCGGTTTCCGCCGTGATCTACGCCGTGTCGCTCGTGGCGACGGCGATGATCCATTTCTCCGAGATATTCGATCTTTATGATTCGCGTGAATGGGATTCCATGGGCGTGTTCTTCAAAGAAACGCAGTCTCTGCCGCGGGTGCTTGAGATCGCGTTCGCCATGTTGGCGGCGCTCTACATGATCGTGATCGCCGTTTCGTATTTCCTTGACAAAAAGGCTTATGACGGCGTGAAGGTCATGTCCGTCTTCCCGATCGGTTTTTACATTTTCCGTCTCATGGGCAGATTTATCCGCGCGCAGAGCTTTCTCTCCGTCACGGAGCTGTTCTGGGAAATCGTCGCAGCGGTGTTGATGATGCTGTTCTTCCTCGAATTTGCCCGGATCATGGCAGGCGCCGAGGGAAAGGATAAGCTGCATTTCGCGTTCGGCCTCGGGCTTGCCGGCGCCTCTGCGTCGCTGATGATCTTCATCTCCCGCCTTGCCGCATATATTTTTGCGGGCAGCGCGTATCTGACCGACGACTCCGCCGTGGAATTCTGCGATTTCGGCGCGGCGCTGCTTGTGATCGTGTTTCTGCTTTCGTCGGTATTCGATCTGAAAGCGAAAGAGCATCCGACGAAGGACCTCGTGATCGATCAGCCGACGGCGACGCCGGTCGTTCCCGAAGCGAAGCCTGTTCCCTCGCCGGATCCCAGATCCGATGAGGATGAGGCGTTTCGTATCGCCGACGAGTATTCCAACCGTTATATCTCCGGCGACGGCAGCGACGTCTGACGGCCGCTTTCGGGCGGAGAATCGACCGATTATTCGATGCGGAGGTAGCTTTGCCGATGTTTTTTCAGAATATGCTGACCTCCGGCACGCAGGTTTTAACGCTGTTTCTGCTGGCGGGCGTCGGGTTCCTCGCAGACAAGCTTGGTTTTTATACCGCAAAAACCGCGAAAGCGACGACGAATCTGATCTTTTATACGGTCACGCCTTCGGTCATCGTCAACTCGTTTCTGAAAATGGAGTATTCCGCCGAGAATCTGCGGTATTTCTTCATTGCGTTCGCCTGCGGGATCTGCACGCACTTTGTGGGGATGGCGCTGTCCGCTCCGTTTTTTCGCAAAACGCCCGTGAGGCAGGGAGCTGTTTATAAATTCGCGTGCATCTTCGGCAATATGGGCTATATGTGCCTGCCGCTTGCGGAAAAGGTCGTGGGGACCGAGGGCGTGTTCCTTTGCTCCTCCGCGGTCGTCTCCTATCAGGTCATGGCGTTTACATACGGGGTTCATATTATGAGCGCCGGAGACGGGGAGAAGCATAAATTCCCGCTGCGCTCGCTGGTGCTCAATCCGGGCGTGATCGCGGTACTGATCGGGCTGCCGCTGTATATTTTCTCCGTGAAGCTGCCCGCCCCGATCGCGGACGCGCTTTCGGGCGTGGCAAGTCTCAATTCCCCGATGGCGATGATCATCCTCGGCACGTATATCGCGAACTCCGACCTCAGGAAGCTGTTTACACAGAAAGAGCATTATCTGATCCTGCTGCTCAAGCAGATCTGTATGCCGCTGATCATGATCACGGCATACCGGTTCCTGGGCCTGTCCGGTACGGTGCTGACCGCGTGCGGCATCTCCGCCTCCGCGCCCACGGCGGCAAATACGGTGATGTTTGCCGCGAAATACAATAAAGACACCGCCGCCGCCTCGCAGGTCGTCGCGTTCTCGACGCTGATGGCGATCCTGACGATGTCGTTTATGATTGCGTATACCAAAATTTAAAAAATGACTATGAGTGAAAAAACGACCGAAACTCTCATTTCGGAAAAGCTGAAAGAGCTTTTCGGACCGCTGCCGTTCGGCGTCAGCTCCTTTTCCCTGATCCGGGATCGGCTGATCGACTGCCGTGCGAAATCGCGGATACCGGAAAACGCCGCCCGGGTGATCAGCGTCGCTTTTCCGTATTATCTGGGCAAAGAATACTACGTAAATTCAAATATATCCATGTACGCCGTTCCGGCGGATTATCACCGCATTGCGGGGGATATCATCAAAAATGCAGCGGCGCTGCTTCGGGAACGGTTTCCGGATTATCAATTTGAGCCGTTTATCGACAATTCGCCGGTGCCCGAGGTGTTCGCCGCCTCCTGCGCGGGACTCGGCGTGATCGGGAAAAACGGGTTGCTTATCAATGAAACTTACGGCTCGTTCTGTTTCCTGGGCGAGATCATCACGGATTTTCCCCTGACGCCGGGCAGAGACGCGCCGACGTCCTGCATCGATTGCGGAGAGTGCGCGCGGCAGTGCCCGAGCGGCGTACTGCGGGGCGAGTGCTTTGAAAAAGACAAATGTCTTTCCGACATCAGTCAGAAAAAAAGCGAGCTCGACGAGAATGAAAAAGAAATGCTCGTCGATTCCGGCTGCGCCTGGGGCTGCGACGTCTGCCAGAAGGTCTGCCCGATGAACGAGCACGCAGCGGTATCGCCGATCCGTGAATTCTATGACACCGCGCAGCCGGTCTTTCGTGCGGGAGACTCTGTAGAGGACAGAGCATTTGCGTGGCGCGGCGATAAGGTGATCAACAGGAATATCGGGCTGTTGAATTCGCAAAACAGTGAAAAGTGAACAGTGAAAAGTGAAAA
>JAFRPB010000023.1 GCA_017429345.1 Clostridia bacterium
AAAAAAAGAGTCTCCACTTTTCTGTGAAAACTCTTTTCCTGCTTATTGAATTAACTTAAGGCGACACCGCACAATTCGGGTGTGCGGATTGCGAAGTAGATTTTTTCGTCAGATCGTATAGATTTTTCGCAGGCAACCTGTCGGTTGTCAAGGAAAAGATGTGCGATATGACGAAATAAATATAGAGCAAGGCGTGCGACCGCATTTGTGCGGTGTTGCCTAAATGACAGTGGGTCCCTGCCGGAGCTTTGTCGAAAAATCCGGCAGGGGTGATGAGAAAATGTGTCGGCTGCCGCGGCAGCCCGTTTTTTTATTTCAGCTTCCGCGTGGCATTGTAGTCGTCGATCCCGTAATTGCCCACGGTGTGCTTCATCGTCTCATAGAAATCAAGCGGCTCGCCCTGCGACCCCTTCATTTTTTTCATAAACGGAGCCAGCCGGCGGAAGACCCGCAGCAGCGTATCGCCGCCGGGCGTGCCCTCCACATAGGGCTGGTTCCCCTCGAACACGCTGCGCACGAAGGACACCGCGAACTCCACGAAGGAATCGTGTTTGATCTGCGGGTCGGCCCTGACCAGCAGCAGCCGGGCAAAGCCGCCCACCGTCATTTTCGAGAGCTTTTTCCCGAGGATCGGGAATATTTTATACAGAGCGGGCGTCGGCTTGATGTTGACCTTGCGCATAAATCTCTCGGGGTCCGTCTCCATGCGTTTGATCAGCGTGCGGATCAGCCGTTCAAACTGCGCCTTGAGGTATTCCTCGCCCGTGAGGCCCTTTTTGTCCCACTCGAAATCGGGGACGGGAATGCTTTCGATCTGCACGGTCGCTTCATCCTGTACCGTCACAAGACGCATAAACGCGGGCCAGCCGATGGCGGAGCCGGTGCAGACGTCGTAGAATTTATTTCCCTTTGCCGTTTCCGTGACGTTGATGCTCTGGTTGTGCATATGGCCGGTAAAGATCAGGTGAACGCCGTTATCCGCCAGCGTTTCGATGAGCTTCTTGCTTTCCGCCTGTCTTGCGTCCGGGATCAGGGCGAGGATCGGCTGCCCGGGGAGCACGGGGTAGTGCTCCATCGCGATCATCATTTTACCGTCCGCCTGCGCCTGTTTTGCCTGCGCCTCGATCCAGCCGAGGAATTCGTCGTCGTACGCGATGTGCTTTTCGCCGTCGACATCGTTGCAGATTACGAGCAGGCGCACGTCCTCCGAAAGCTCCGCCACATAAGAAAGATGCTCTTCGTTGAACGCAATCGCGTCTTTATATCCGAAGTCCCCGTAATACCCTAAAAGCTCCGAATATTTCGTTCCCTCCGGGGTCCCTCTGCCGGAGTCGTTGAAGCAGAACGGGGAATCGTTGAAATCGTGCCCGGCGGTCACGACATAGATCTGCTTGCCGCTTTTCTCTTTAAAATCGTGCAGCAGCTTTGAAAACGCTTCGTTGCTCTTTTTTTCACCGTTGAAGGAAAGATCTCCCGCGATCAGGACGATATCCGCGTCCTCCGCTTGCTCAAGCCACGCAAAGGCCGCCGTATCGATCGCGCTCGTCTCGGCAAAGCATTTCTGTTCGCCGTCCATAAAATCCTCATACGCGTCCCCGAATGCGTCGAGGTCGGGGGAATAATAGTGCGTATCCGTAATCAGGTAAAACTTCAAAGGCTTCATAATCATTGTTCTCCTTATTAGTCAAATATGTATGGGACAGACTGCCGCAGCCGCCGCGGTCAGAATTTGTAGATCAGATCCGCCGCCGTTTCCCAGAAGGACAGGGAGGCGTCTACAAACGCTTTCCATACCTTCACGATAAACAGCTCGATGCGGGAAACGCCGCCCGTCGCGACGAGCCGGGAATCCTCCTTCTCCGCAAGCTCGCAGGCGGTGAGGACTCTGCTTTCGTATGCGCCGTCTTCGTGCAGGGTGATGATCCTCGAGCCCCAGTTGATTTTTCTCAACAGGATGTGCGGCTTCACGCTGGGCGTATTGACGATATCCACGCCGTCGATCTCCACGGTAAAGCTGTTGTAGTGGTCGTGGCCGCAGAAGATCGCCCGCACGTCGCCGTTTGCGCTCATCGCGTCAAGCTGGCCGTAATTATAGTAGCCCGGGCAGGGCTTCTCGAACGTATAGCCGTCTTTAATGTTCGAAAGATTGGGGATCGGGGTCAGGTCGTATGTGACCGTTTCGTATTCCCTGACGCCCACGCTGAGCTTCCCGGCGACCGGGAAAAGTTTGTCGTAGATCTCCTGAACGATGATGTGCTGAAATACGACCGAGGGCACGTATTCCCCGCCGTTCGCCTCTTTCAGCGCCTCGGCCTTCGCCTGATACCAGGCAATCTGGTCGGCGTGGACGGAATCGTAGCCCTTTCCCTCAACCTCGCAGCCGGAATCGAGACAATAAACGTTATAAGCAACGCGGCTGCCGTCGTTCGAATAGACGGGGATGCTGCAGGTGCCGCAGCCGAAGAGCCCGGCGTCCTCATCCGCGCCGATGAAGTATTCGCCGCCGTATTCCTTATAGAAAGCGAACATCTCGTCGATCGCATATCCGTGCAGATAATCGTGGTTTCCGAAGGTGATCACAAACGGGATCTCGGCCTGCACAAATATTTCACAGATCTCCCGGATGGCGGCGGGCTGATCTTCGTGCGACGCCTCGGAAATATCGCCGCCCAGCACGACGAGCCCCGGCTCTGCCTCGGCAAGGGATTCAAGCACCAGCTGTTTGTGAACGTCGGGGATCGGATAGCTGCAGTGCCAGTCCGTCAGGTGAAGGATCGTGAAATCCCCGTCCTCATCGAAAGAAAGAAGCGGCGCGTCGCTGCGCGCAAAGCCGACGGCCGTCAGCGCGGAAAACAGAAACAGCGCGGCAAGGATGCAAAGGATCGTTTTTTTCAGCGTTTTCATAAGATCGTCTCCCGTATCGTAGGATTGTTACGCTTATTATACTGCGAAAACTTTTTTGGGTCAAGGAATTAAAACAAGGAAAACATTAAAATAATAAACTTTTTTGTATAAAACGCAGAGATTGCAGATTGCAAAATCCCGAAAATATGGTATACTGAGTAAAAAAGATGACGCATAAAAAAGCGTCAGGATCAGAAAGAGGCTGTGAAAAAATGAAAAAAACGATCGCTTTGATGATGACTGCGGTATTGCTGTTCTCCGCGGCGGTGTTGCCGGCCCGGGCCGCGGATGCGGGGACCGCTCCGGCCGCCGTTCCGCAGGCGGTGCTGCATCTGGAACAGGCGGGGGGCGTTTTCGGCAATCTGCTCGGCTGGTTCCTGAAAATAATCACCTTTACGGATGAATCCCGCATCAAAAAGGCGGAAATGCGCGCGGCGGCCGGGCAGGAGAGCGGCGAAGCGCTGTTTGCCGGCGAGGCGGAGCAGACGCTGTCCGCCGAGACGTGGCGCGCCGTCGAGCTCAGCTTCGAGAGCGATACGGCCTACGCCGATCCCTTCGCGGACGTGACGCTGGATCTGCTCCTGTACGGAAACGACAGGCTTTATACAGTCCCCGGCTTCTGGGACGGCGGCAATACGTGGCGCGTGCGCTTCGTCTGCCCTTCGGCGGGAACGTGGCAGTGCAAAACCGTTTGCTCCGACGAGACGAACGCCGCCCTGCACGGCAGAACGGCAGAGGTCGACTGCGCGGCGTACAGCGGTGATCTCGATATCTACCGGCACGGCTTCGTCACCACCCGCTACGGTGAAAAATATCTTACCTACGAAGACGGCACGCCGTTCTATTATCTCGGCGACACGCACTGGGAGCTTTCGCAGGAAACCTGGGAAATGGTCGAGACGATCTGCGCGAAAAGAGTTGAACAGGGCTTTACGGTTTATGAGAGCCAGCCGATGGACTGCGGCTTCAACACCGCCGTTACCGAGAACCTGAGCGAGAACGGCCTTGAGGACCTGCGGGATCTTGACGAAAAATTCCGCATCATCGCCGACAGCGGCCTCACGCACGCGAGTTCCCAGTTTTTCTGGCCGCTTTCCGGCATGACGCGCCTGATCAACAACCACGGCGGCTGGACCGAGCCGAAGCTCACGGGGATGCTTGGCACGAAAAAAGTGACCATGCCCGACCTTTGCGACGAGGCGAAAGCATATCTTGAAAAACTCTGCCGTTACTGGGTCGCGCGCTACAGCGCCTATCCCGTGATCTGGACGCTCGGGCAGGAGATCGACAACGACCCGTATCAGAACGAGGAATCCCCGTGGAACGCGGTCAACAACCCCTATAGATACGTTGCGGAATACCTCAATAAATACGATCCCTACGCGCATCCCGTGACCGCCCATCAGGAGAGCACGGGCGATACCGGGGCCTACGGCAGCGGTCTGGGGACCGGGGAGATCAAAATGATCTGGTATCCCGGCGCGCAGCCCTCCGCGTTCCGCAAGGTTGCGGCGCACACCATGTACGCCTCCCAGTGGCACCCGAATCTCACCAAGCGCGACGACTATATGTCCGCGCGGGATTACTGGTATAACGGGCAGGGCAAGCCGGTCGTCAATTACGAGGGGCTTTACTGCTACCTCTGGACGAAGAACTTCGGCGCGCGGGCGCAGGGCTGGGCTTCTTACCTCACCGGCCTTTACGGCTGCTCCTGGGGCGGCCAGCCCACGTGGGCGTATCTGAACGGCTTTGACAGAGACAATCCCTCCGACGACGGCGTCGATATCATCCGCCCGGAAGAGAAGCAGGCGGCTACCTGGCAGGACGCGATGGAATACCCATCCTCCTATCAGGTGGGCTATATGCGTGAGTTTATGGAGCAGCTCGAATGGTACAATCTGATCCCGCGCTTCAACAACTGGGCGTATTTCGTGCCCTCCTCCAACGTGTTTTCCTATTGCGCGAGCAATAAAGACAACACGGAAATGGTCGTGTATTTCTATTCCTTCTCCGATCCCTCGGTGGGCGAGAAGGTCAACGCCGAAAAATACGGCGGCATTCTGACCGGAACCGTCGGCAGCCTCGTCCCGTTCGCGGAGTATACTTACCGGTGGTTCGATCCCATTTCCGGCGAATATACAGCGGAGGGCACGTTCAAGGCCTCTGCGATCGGCACATGGTTTGTGGGGACGCGTCCCGCCGATACGGACTATGTATTGCTGATCCAGAAGGCATAACGGAGACAAACAAATGAGAATTATTCCGAACCGGGGCGTCTGCGACCCCCACGTGCACATCTTCAACGGGAAAGCGTATCTGTTTTCCACCCACGACCGGGGACCGGGACAGCCGATTTTTACCATGGACGACTGGCGGATTTTCTCCTCGGACGATCTGCTCAACTGGAAATTGGAATATACTCTCCGCCCGGAGGATACCTTCCTCGGCAAAAACGCGGAGTGCTACGCCACGGACGCTGCGGAGCGCAACGGCAAATACTATTTCTATTATTCCAGAGCCCAGTCCTGCACCGGCGTCGCCGTGAGCGAAAACGGCCCTGCGGGACCGTATCACGACCCGCTGGGAAAACCGCTTCTTCCTCCGGGGCTTGCGGATACGGCTTCCTACGATCCCACGGTCTTTATTGACGACGACGGGGCCAAAACGCCCTATATCATGTGGGGCTACAATATTTACGGCAAACGGTATTATATCGCCCGCCTGAACGAGGATATGATCTCTCTGGCGGAGGAGCCCCGTCCGGTGGTCATCGAAGGCCATATGAGTGACGCCTGCTGGCTGACCAAGCACGACGGAAAATACTATCTCAACTCCCACCTGTCCGAATACGCCGTCGCCGACAGCGTTTACGGGCCATATACTTTCCGCGGAACCTTCTGTGAGGAATATACGACCGACCACGGCACGTTCTTTACCTATCACAACCAGACGTATTTCACCTACGGCATTCCCGAAAACTGGGGAACCGGCGAAGAAATCGATCCCTATTACCGCACAACCAAGATTGTCTACGCGCATTATAAGGATAACGGCGATATCGTGAGCGATCCGTTCATCCGCGAGGTCGGCGTCGGGCAGTACGACGCGTCGTGGGACGCGATCCGCGGGGAGTGGTTCTTCGCCGCCTCCGACGGGATCTTCAAGAAAGAAAACGCCGACGGCTTTGAGCTTCGCGGCATCCGGAATCATTCGTATCTCTATTTTCAGAACGTGAACGGGATGCGGCAGAACGCGCTGCTGCATCTTCGCCTCTCCAACGGCAGCGGGAAGCTCTGCGAAGTGGAAATCCGCGAAAACAGTCCCTTCGGCGCGGTGCTCGGCGTCGTGAAGGCGGAGGATACCGGCGGCTTCGACGTTTTCAAAACCTTCGACTGCCGGCTTGAGAATACCCACGGCACGCACAATCTCTGCTTCGTATTCAAAAGCGAAGCGCGGGAAGCAGCCCGGTTTGAGGATTTTTGCTTTGAGCGGATCCTTCCCTGAACCGACCGTGTCCGGACGGGAAAAACAGCACAATTTATGAGGTTTACGACTATGAGGAAAAAACTTGTTTCGATCGTTTTAACGCTTTCTCTTCTGGCGGGCTGCGCGCTCTGCTTCCCGCTCACCGGCGGCGCGCTTTATTACACCGAGGGGCAGAAGATCGCCCGTGCGATCACCGACGAGGGACTCGTGCTTCTGAAAAACGAAAACGCCGCGCTGCCGATCGCGCCCGGCGCAGCCGTCGCGCTTTTCGGCGACGCGCAGAAGCTCGTTCCCGGCACGTTTGAGGATATCTGGAATATGCGGGGCTACATCCCCTACGGCTACGGCTCCGAGAGCCAGGTAGGCGATTTCGGGGACAAGGCGATCGATCCTTACGACGCGCTGGCAGAAGCTGAAAAGAACGGCGAAATCGGCATTTATCACCCGATCAGCGAAAAGTATATCGCCGCGCTGGAAAACGGCACGGAATACGTTCCCACGGACGCGGAGGTGGCCGAAGCCGCAGCGCAAGCCGGGACCGCCGTCGTGTTTTTCAGCCGCTGGGGCGGCGAGACCTTTGACGTTGCCCGCGGCGACTGGTACCTGCGGGAAAACGAAAAGACGCTGCTCAGGCAGCTCACCGCGGCGTTCGAAAAGGTCGTCGTCATTCTCAATACCCCCTCGGTCGTCGATACCTCCTGGGCGAAGGACGAGCTCGACGGCGTCCGCGTCGACTCCGTTCTGTACGTGGGATACACGGGGATGCAGGGCGGCCTCGGCATCGCGGACGTGCTGCTCGGGCGCGTGAGCCCTTCGGGCAAGACCAACGACACCTGGGCGAGGGATCTTTCGGATTACCCCTCCGACGCGGGCTGGGATCGGCAGAATCAGGCCTATACCGAGGATATTTTCGTGGGCTACCGCTATTTCGAGACCTTCGATCCGGAATACGCGGCGGTCAACTATGAGTTCGGTTACGGGCTTTCCTATACGACGTTCGGCATAGAAACGAAGGATTTCGTTTTTGACGGCGAGAGCGTTTCCGTGAACGCCGTCGTCACCAATACGGGAGACACCGCGGGCAAAGAGGTCGTGCAGATGTACGTTTCCGCGCCGCAGGGCGTTCTCGGCAAGGCGGCGAAATCCCTCTGCGATTACGCGAAGACGAAAACGCTCGCCCCCGGCGAATCCCAGACGCTGACGCTGACCGCCCGCATGGAGGATCTCGCCTCCTTCGACGATCTCGGCAAGACCGGGAACAGATCCTGCTACGTGCTCGAGGCGGGCGACTACCGCTTCCTTGTGGGCAATTCCGTCCGCAATGTACGCGAGGCGGGCGCGGCGACGCTTGACGAATTGCGCGTGACGCAGCGGCTTTCCTCGCTCTGCCCCACGAATCTTGAGAAACGTCTGCTTGCCGACGGCAGCTATGAGACGCTTCCCGCCCGGGAGCAGGCGCAGAATTACGTGCATACCGAAACGCCGAAGGCGAACGTCGAAAAAGGCTGCGCCGTCGCCGGACACCGGCTTTCCGAGGTGGTATTCGGCGCGATGACGATGGACGACTATCTCGCCCAGTGGAGCGACCGGGAGCTTGCGACATTCTTTGTTTCCTACGATCAGAATCAGGTGGGCTGCAGCGACGCCCTCTGCACAAAATATGGGCTGAACCGGTTTTCGCAGGGCGACGGCGGCATGGGCCTGTGCTTTATGGGTACGGCGTATCCCTGCAACGCGATCCTCGCGTCCACGTGGAACGACGCGCTCATCGAGGCGTTCGGGCTGCTGCTCGGAACGGAGCTGTATAAAAATAACGTCGGCATGTGGCTCGGCCCGCCCGTCAATATGCGCCGCCATCCCCTTGCCGGAAGAAATCTCGAATACTATTCCGAGGATCCTTACGTTACGGGCAGGATCGCTTCGACCGTCATCAAAGCCGTGCAGCTAAACGGCGTGCCGGTCTGCATCAAGCACATGATCTGCAACGAGAAGGAAGCGGGAAAGATCTGGAGCGACTCTCAGGTCTCCGAACGCGCCCTGCGCGAGATCTATCTCAAGCCCTTCGAAATGGGGATCCGGGACGCTCACGCCGAGGGCATCATGACCTCCTATAACGTGATGAACGGGCTGCCGACCTCCGAAAACGCGGACCTGCTGCGGGGCATCGTCCGCGGCGAGTGGGGCTATGAGGGCTTTATTACCACCGACTGGGGCAACGCCAAGAATCATGTGCGGGAGATCAACGCCTCCAACAACGTGCATACGCCCTACGACCACTGCAATATCGACCTGATATATGACGCGATCGACAGCGGCGAGATCAGCCGCGCGACGCTCGAGGAGGGCGCGGCGCAGATCCTCTGGACGCTGGTGCGTTCCCCGCGCTATTACCGGGCGAATTCCTGCACCCTGCCGCATCATTACGACGAATACGGGCGCTGCACGGTCTGTCACGCCCCCGATCCTGCGATCCGACGGGATCTTTCAAAGAACCTGGCGGCGCTAGTCCCGGAGGCGGGCGTCAACGCAAACCTGCCGGTCGCCTACGGCTACCCGAGCGCGACGGATTTCTTCGGCAGGAACACCGAGAGCTTCTGCGCGGATATCATGGCGATATTCAAGCTGCTGTTCAACTTCTTCACGCAGCTTTTCGGTCTGATGAAATAAGCCGCCCGACACGTTTTACATTTCGTTTACCGTTTGCCGATCGGAGGAGAATACATGATACAGAGAGTCATCGCTTTTGCCGTCAGCATCTGCCTGACGCTGGCGTTTACGCTGAAAAGCAAGACGCACGGATAAAAAAAACGGGCCGTTCAAACGAACAGGCCGTATATGCCGCAGGGATTGTGTCAGAGAATGAATCAGCGGCGCGTCATTCTTTACAAATCGCCGGCGATATGGTATGATGAAACAGGAAGGCGTTGTCGTAAAAATAACTCCGGAGGCTTGAATGAAAATGAAGAGAACTATTGAAAGAATTATTTCTCTGCTGATATGCGCGGTTCTGGCCGCCGCTGTTTTTCCGGCGCTCGCCGCGGCAGCCGATGAGGAGCCTGCGGGTTATGAAGAGCGGCTTTTGCCGATCATGGGCTGGTCGTCGTGGAACCACTTCGGCAGCGAGGGGATCAACGAGGAGGTTTGCCTGCGGCAGATGGAGCTTCTGGACGAATACGGTCTTGCACGGCTCGGTTATACCTATCTGAACATCGACGACGGCTGGCAGGGCGGCAGAGACCCGGAAACGGGCCTTGTGCGCGCAAATCCGGTAAAATTCCCGCACGGGATGAAATACATCGCGGACGCCGCCCATGATCGGAGGCTGAAAGCCGGTATCTATACCGACGCCGGCGCCGACACTTGCGCCTCCGCCTCAAAGCGCGAGGGCGATCACGACTGGAACAACCTGCCTGCAAACGGCTTCGGGCTCGGCGTGGGGCTGTATGAGCACGACGATGAGGACCTGCGGCTCTATTTCGACGCGTGGGGCTACGACTTTCTGAAGGTCGATTTCTGCGGCGGCGTCAAGCTCGGCTGGAACGACCGCGAACGGATCGCCCGATATACGGAAATCGGCGCACAGATCGAAGCGCTGCGAAGCGAACTCAGGCGCGATCTGAATTACAACGTCTGCTGCTGGACGTTCCCGTGGGACGATGACCCGGCGGACGAACGATCCGTTGAGGAGATCATCGCCGACAGCAATGCGGATTCATGGCGGACCGGCGGCGACCTCTGGTCGGATTTTGAATCGGTGCTGCATCAGACCGACAGGCTCAAGGGGATCGAGCAGTACGCCCGCCCCGGGGCGCATCACGACCTTGATATGCTGCAGGTCGGCAGGAGCATGACGCGCGACGAGGATACGACGCATTTTATCATGTGGTGCATGGCGTCTTCCCCGCTGCTCATCGGCGCGGATCTTGCCGAGCTTGACGCGGACGTGCTGGAGCTGCTGAAAAACACGGAGCTCATCGCGCTGGATCAGGATCCCGCATGCCTGTGCGCGAAATATATCAAAACAAAAGGCGACGTCGAAGTCTGGGTGAAAGACCTCGGCGAAACGGGCTCTGCGACAAAGGCGGTCGCCCTGATGAACCGCGGCGAGAGCGAACAGTCGGTATCGCTCGACTGGACCGAGGCCGGCGTTCTCGGCACGGCGACGGTCCGCGACCTGCTGCGCCGCAAAAACCTGAACGCGGGCAGGGGGATCACGGTAACGCTGCCGTCTCACGCCACGGCTGTTTTCAAAGTCAGCGGAGAGGGCTCCGCCGAGGTATCGGCGGACGGCGGCGGGGCGGCAGACGCGGAGACGGAATTCCGCATCGGCAGGTTCACCGCCGAAAAGCTTCTCGGGCAGGGCGCGGCGCTCCTTGACGTGCGCTCCGAAGCGGAATACGCCGCCGGGCACGCCGAAAACGCCGTCAGCCTGCCCTGGGGGCAGAGCTTTGTCTCCGAGGTCGAAGCGCGGTTCCCGGACCGCGATACAAAGATCATTCTCGCCTGTTCTACGGGCAAACGAAGCTATATGGCGCGGGACGCGCTGACCTACGCCGGGTATACGGACGTCTGGGATCTGGGGAGTCTTGACAACCTGAACGACGAACCAGAGATCCGGCTGCGGGATCACCCCGAAATGATATTCCCCGACACGCTTCTGACCGTATCCGTACGGGGAGCGGAATACGACGGCACGCAGATCTGGCAGTCCGTGGGCGCGGATTCGGAATTCTCCGACGCGCAGCCCGTCGACGGCCCGTTCGGCGTGGGGGCGGCCGGCCCCGTTACGGTCAAGGCGTATCTGACCTTTGACGGCGAAGTCATCGCCCGGACGCAGGAGGATTATCTCGTCTTCGACGGCACAATCCCGGAGCTCAACAGCCGCAGAACGCTGTATCTGTCGGACCTGCGCCCGATCGGGAGTTACGTATCCTACGGAAAACTGCTCAACAACCGTACGGTGGACGGGCATAAGATCACCGTCGCGGGCAGGGTCTTCGGCAAGGGCGTCGCCGCCCACGCGCCGAGCGATCTTGTCTACCGGATCCCGGAAGGCGCGGTCCGCTTCACCGCCGCCGCGGGCTGCGACGACGAGGTCAGGAACGACGCAAGATACAATATCCGATACAAGGTGTTCGTCGACGGCGTACAGGTCGACCGGACCGTGCTGCTGCCCGTCGGCTGCTATTACGTTTTCGATATCGCGCTGGAGCCCGGCAGCTCCGAGCTGCGTCTTGTCTGCGAGCCGGGCGTCAGCATCGACCACAACAACGACTTCATGCACGCCGAATGGGCCGGGGCCGCGTTCGAGCTCGACCGCCCGACGGTTTTATGGAAGATCGACGAATTCTTCCGGGGTATATGGGCCTGGTTCAGATCCGTTTGCGAAAAGATCAAAAGTATGTTTTCCCGTTGAATTCTTTTTTAAATACCTAATGAAAACCATCTTGAAAGACGTCCCGGAAAATCTGTTCCCGGGCCGTCTTTCCGGTTATTTGAGCCCAGGGGCTCGATATACTGTTTTCGAAGAGAATATCAGACATTTCAGAGGATCATACTCAAATTATACAGCCCATTTGATTGACATTCTGCACATAATGAATTATACTTTAATTGAATAAAACAGGCCCGTTCCGGGAACGGATATTCCGTTCCGGACTTACGACGCCATAAAGATCATGGAGAAATCGGAGGGAAGTTAAGCAATGAAGGATCCCTGTGTTTTTATGAATCGTACTCCTGTAAAATGTATCGCCTGTCTTGTGGCGGCGATGCTGCTGTTGGTTCCGTGTCTGCTTTTCGCCGCTTCCGCGGCCGATCCGGCGGGCGGCAGAGTCGTCGTGTACGACGCGCCGGAGAGCGTCGCCGTGTGCGACGATTACCTCGTTGAGGTGAGCGACGGCGGGGAATGGATCCGGGTCCCGGTGTTCGCCGCCGGCGTCACGAGAGGGCGCCGGACCTGCACCGAGACTTTTTTTGCCTCCGTGGATCTTGACGGCTCCATGCGGGTGCGCGTGAAACCGAAACGCCCGTTCTCCTCTGCGCAGATCAGACCGCTCTATGACGGGATCAGCGGCACGGCGGAGGATGGCGTCCTGAGTTTCGAGGTGAGCGGGCCCTGTCAGCTCTCCGTTGAGTTCGACGGCGACGTGATGCACAATCTGCAGCTTTTCGTGAACGATATCCCGGCAGACACGCCCGATCCGGCGGACCCCGACGTGATCTTTTTTGACGCTGGGCTGCATACCGCGGAAAACGACAGCCGCATCTCGGTCCGGGACGGAATCCCGATTCTGTACGTCCACAGCGGCCAGACAGTCTGGCTTGCGGGCGGGGCTGTCGTCAAATCGCGCATCCTGCCGGACAGAGGCGCTCACGACGTAACGGTCGGCGGGCGGGGCATCCTGGATCTTTATGACTGGAACACCCCGGAGGGAACGGACGAGTCCATCACGCAGGCCTTCGGCAGACGGATCTTCGGGATCGAAGCCATCGACGTGACAGGTCTTGCGGTTTCAGGGATCATATTCAGAAATGCCACGGCGTACACGGTTTGCGGACAGAACGTTTCGGGGGCGAAGTTTGAGAACCTGAAGTTGTTCTCCTGTTCCGATTTCTCCGACGGTATCGACCTGATGTCCTCGGAGGATATCGAAATACGCGACAGCTATATTCGCAGCAATGACGACGGCATTGTCGCTTCCGGCACCTGCTGGAGCGCGGTGGGACCGAGCCGCGGCTGGCTTGTCGAAAACTGCGTGTTCATGACCGACTGCGGCCATTCCGTATATATCGGCGGGATCGGCAGCAACGACGAGATCTGCGATATGCGCTTCCGCGATATCGACATCCTGGACGACTATGAGGAATCCTCCTATTATTGGGGCGCGATCGGCGTCAATTCCTGCGACGGCAACCTGGTGCACGACCTGTCGTTCGAGGATATCCGCATCGAGCGGGTCACGAAGGGCGAACCGATCCGTCTTACGGTGCGCAATAACTATGAGAGGGAGGATACGCCCGGCAGAGGCATCACGGACGTGGTCTTCCGTAACGTTACGGTCGGTTCCTCCGGTGAAAAGTCCTCGATTAAAGGACTTGCGGACGCGAAGATCAGCAACGTACTCTTTGATAATTTCGTATTCGAGGGCACAACCATAGGGCCGATGAATTACCGCAAGGCGTTTCATCAGGTCGAAAACGGTGAGAACGTGCGTTTCACTGCCGAGTATGAAGGGGCGTTCGGCAGGCTGCTGAATTTCTTCGTGCAGCTTCTAAACCGCATTCTGGATCTTTTCCGCGTCTGACGCCGGGGAGTATCCCGGGTCGCTGCGGTGGATCGGACAGCTTTCTTAACGCGCCTTACCCTATTAGGCTTCAAGTCCTTTCTTGATATGATATGTCAAAAAAATCCACAGCGGCATTGAGCCGTTGTGGATTTTTTGGTGCGGATGAAGGGACGCGTCTCTGCTTTGCAGATCCGCCGTCCTCGCGGCCGTCGCTGCGCGACAGCACCCGCTTCGGACTTCGGAACTGAAAACAGCCCACCGGGCTGTTTTCTTAACGTTCCTCACCCTCTTAGGGTTCAAGTCCCTTCATGGAACAGATAAAGAAAGAGCTCCCTGCGAAACAGGGAGCTCGATGGTACGAGTGTTTATAACGGACTTGATTAAACACCCGATTGCCAAAGGCCTTGTCGGTACATATTCAAATTTCCGACCTTATTATAACACGTCATCTATAAATAAACAAGATAAAAAATATTTCGCACATTCGACAGACCTCCTATTCTTTGGTATGATGAAATCAACAAAGAACAGGAGGTTTTCATTATGAAAGAAAAGAAAGTTAAAATGAAGTTCACGGACTTCGAGTGCAATCTGCTGATCAACGGGATTTTTGAGTGGCGGAATATGCTGCTGGCAGACGGAAAGCCGACGGAGGACGTGGACGCGCTGATTCTCAAAATTATCAAAAAATCGGAGGGAAAGTAAATGGACAAGTACATCATCGACGAGCGTAACGGCTTTGAATACGAGCTCAAGGGCGACTATTATTACCCGACCGGGCGCAGGATCATCGACGGCGTTTTGACGCCTGCTGAGATTCCGGAGGATGACGAGCCGGACACTGAATGCCTTATCGACGTGTGGGCGCAGCGGAACTTGCGATATATCCGGCAGCATAAAAAACGGCTGTATCTTGATTTGCTTCTGTCCGGCCAGGTAAATGATTATCTTGCAGCGATCGATCGTCAGGCGGAGGATATGTTTCTCCGATCAGTGAAAGAGATGTCCGCGCAGGAAGGCGTGACAGAAGAGCTGAAGGCGGAGGACCAGATGCTTTGGGTAGCAAGGATGAACAACATCCGCGAGCGTGTAACCGAAACCGTCAACAATGAACTGTTTTTTTGCTGATACGACCAAAAATCCGGCCTCCATGATGCATAGAATCGAAAAATTATAATTACCCGTTTTTATTGGAATCATCGCCCTGCCGGCCGGCAGGGCGATGTGAATTATTCAACCATCATTAATAGTATGGTTAAGTTTTTAACCAATTTGCAGCTTCTCAACATTTTTTCGCTTCTGTCATAAAATCAGGGCTGCTGCATCTTCTGTTCCGGAATTTGCAACAGCCCCCTTTTTGCTTCATAACAGGTCCGACGCAGAGAGGGTAACAATATCCTTTTCGGTTTTCCCGGACTGAGGCAGGAGCTTCCCGCCCCGGACCGTTATTCAAGGAAGATACCGTTCCTTATGAGTTCATCCGCAAATTCGGACGCATCCTGCAGGGCGGTATCTGCGTCAACGTCATAGGCTTCCGTGAGCGCGGACGCCGCGGACGGAATATCCGCGCCGTTGACAAACGCTTTTATCAAAAAGGCGCCGGTATCGGAAAAGGAAAAAATCCCTTTGTGACGTTTGACCTCTTCGCCGACGGGTATCAACAGGACTTCGCCGCAGATTTCTCTGCAGATATAATTACTGTTCAGTTTCATTTCGATCACAACACCTGTTCCTTAGATTGCGTTTTTTTGTTTAATGGTATCGCGATATTGCTGCAGAAACGCATGTCCTCGTGGTAGAATTGCGCCACGCCGCCGTAGCTTTCAGCAATCGACATAACGGAGGACAGGCCGTAGGCTGTCTCTTTTCGGTTGGTAGACAGATATTTTCCGTTGGATTGGCGGACCTTTCCGTCAAAGCTGTTGGTGACGACGATATAAAGCTGCGATTCATTTTCTTCAAGAATCGTAAAGTTGATATAACGGTCGGTTGTCTTCAGGCAGGCGAGAACAGCGTTTTCCAGAATATTGCCGACGATCGTGCAAAGATCGACGTCGGAGATCTCCTGCTCGTCGGGATAATTGATCCGCACGGAATAACGGATCTTGTTCTCAGCGCAGATATGCCGATAATAATTGAGCAGTGCGTTCAGCGCGCTGTTATCGGTATAGTTCCGGATCTCGTTGCTCGGCAGATCGTCTTCGTATTCCTTCAGATATGCGCCGAGCTCATTGATCTTCCCCATATTGTAAAGCTCGACCATGGTTCGGATGCTTTGGCGGAAATCATGCCTCGTTTTTTGTGACGCCCTGATAAAATTCTGCTGCGAATCGAACTGTGATTCACGCATTTCCAACAGTCTCAGCCTCTTTTCCGTTTCAGCCCAGGTCAGCAGGCTTTTGACCATGAAATAATAACACGCGTAGGACATTAAGAAAAGCATCAGAAGCACAATAAACGCCAAAAACGCGAATAACGTCAGGCTGTTTCGTCCCCGCGCCATTTCCATGATGGAGAACAAAAGCATATTGAGCGCGAAAATACCGCATCCGTAGAGCGCGGAAACGCTCCATGGAATGGGATTATCCATCCTGTCGACCAGATAGCTGCCGTATCTTATGAGCGGGTAAGCAAGCAGCACGGCGAGAGCAACGGCGAGCGCCGGATGGATCGCAGCGGAAAGCAGCGGTTTCTGCATCGCTGTCGTATATACGGCGATGCAATCCGAAATATTGGACGTCACGGAAAAAAGCGCGACGACCGTGACGAAAACAGAGAGGGATTTGATAAAGCTCGTCTTCAGGCAGCGCCAGTACAGGACGGCGCACAGCAGAAAGACCGGCCCTATCATCAGGTTGGTGTCAATGTGGAAACGGTATTCCACCCATGACATAAGAAACGACAAGGCAAGCAATGTCAGAATCACCGTGACCGTCGTTCTTCGCCGACTGTACTTCAGCTGGTTTTTCATCGGGAAGAAGCAAAACGCGGCGGCGGGGAACAGCACGGAAACAGACAGCAGCGGGATCAGCAAGGTTCTTCACCCCCCTGCGGCGCGGCGGCGCGGATCTTCGCGAACTTGTAATTCAGCCAGGTCTCGCGCAGCTCTTTTTTCTTTTTCAAATGCAGCGGAAGCGTCATCCCGTTCTGCATATAGCAGTTCCGGTCCTCGATCCTGATGATATAATCCATATTGACGATCACACCCTTAACCAGCGTGAGGAAACGGCGGTCGAGCATACTTTCCGCCTGAGAAAAGGTCATGCGGGTACGGTAAGTTTCGCCGCCGAGCGCCGTAATAAGGATATAATTCCCCTGCGACTCAAGCATGATAATCTCCGAGAAGCGCAGACTGTAATTCCTTTTAGAATATGTAAAATTGAATATATCGGAAAGATCGGTTTTTCTGTGCAGGACGTGATCCAGCACCCGGAACACCTCTTCCTTCACGCACGGCTTTTTCAGATAGCCGACGGCAAAGACGGAAAAAGCCTCAAACGTATACTCACCGCTGGTCGACAGGAACAGTATGGGCAGATCATCGTCTTTTTCGCGAAGAATCTTCGCCGTCTCCACCCCGCTCATGCCTTTCATATATATGTCGAGAATAACGAGCGAATACCGATACTTGGCGTAATCACGCAGCAGCGCCTCGCCGCTGTCGAAATGCGAGACATTTAAATCCAGTCCGTTCACGGTTCCGTATTCCCGCAGAATCGTTTCAAGCATGAGCCGATCCGAATCCAGATCGTCCACAATCGCGATATGCACGGTCAGCCCCCCTCGTCGTTAACATCAACCAAAATTTATAAAAAAAGTTTGTTAAAATTGAACGATGTATTAATTATATCATAAAAGTTTTTAAAATAAAAGATTTTTTTTCACCTTGAACGGGACGATTCTCCCAAAATATTGAATTCGGCGGTCGTTTTCGGTAAAGTATATATTGAATATAAAGAAAAGAAGGTCTTTCCATGAGAATGAAACGCGGTTTTACAAAGGTATTTGCGCTTCTGCTGAGCGTGCTGATGCTGGTCGGCACGTTTCCTTCGGCGTCCGTGCTGTTCAGCGCGGCTGCTGCGACGACGGTGCGGTACGAAAAGTATACGCCGAATCAGAGCGGCCAGATCATCGACGCCGGGCGCTATATCATCCAGAGCGCAAAATGGGATTATGTGCTCACGACCTCCGCATATTCCAGCGGCAGCGACCGCGGTCTCAACGCGAGCACCGACGTGACCGTGAACGGCAATGAGATCACCGCGCCCGACGCAGTGGTCGTTACCATCGCGCCGGTTTCGGGCTCCTCGAACCTTTACACGGTAAAAACGGACGACGGCAAGTATCTTTCCATCGCCGACGCGCAGAGCAACAACAAAATGAACGCATATTTTGTGAATACCTCTACGCAGGTCAAAGCGCTGGTCTACAACGACGATGAGCAGGGGCTTGTTGTGGGTCTCGCGAATCCCACCGATTCCAACAACTACTGCCTCAACGCCCACACGGCGAACTGGTTCGGCGGCTACAGCGGCGGTATTGAGGACGATAATCTCGCGCCGAACCGTCTGTATCTCTATAAGGAGATCGTGGAAACCACAGAAGACCCCACCACGCCCGCAGTGCCCTCCAAAGGCACTTCGCTTCCGCCGCGCGAGGGATATCACGTGGCAGTTTCCACCGATATCATATATGAAAAGTATACGCCCCAATCCGGTCAGTATATCGAATCCGGCAAGTATATTATCCTTAATTCCAATTACAACGCGGTCTTTGCGGGCAACTCGCGCACCAACGGCAACGGCCTTACCGCTTCCACTGCCTACACGATTGACGGAGACACGATCGTTGCGGACGAAAGTCTTGTTGTGAGTATCGCTGCGGTACAGGGGCAGACCAACCAGTATTACGTCCGTCTTGAGAACGGAAGATACGTTTCCATCGGCACCGCCCGCAACGACCAGTCGATTACGACGACGACTGCCGATACGCCCGCAAAAGTCGCCGTTGCGGTTAACGGGAACAACTTTTATTTCAAGAACACCGGCAGCAATATCTTTATGGCCGGGAAAAGCGGGCCGTATTTCGGTTACGGAACGAGCCAGAACACTGCAAGCGCGATGACTCTTTACCGTGAAACCAAGGTAACGACGGAAGTATACGTGCCCGATTATCCCAACGAGGGCGCCGTGGGCCTGCAGAAGGAGGCCGAGGGCATCGACTTCCAGAACACCGGTCTTGCGCAGGTCAACCTCTCCCTTGAAGCCATCGCGCCCTTCTATACCAGCGGCGTGGACGTGCTGTTCATCACGGACGTTTCCAACTCCATGGCGTGGGCAGCCGGCGGAAAGCTGATCCCCGACAGCGGGCAGACCAGTAAGCTGGAGGATATGCAGGCCGCGGTTTCCGCCTTCACCGACGCCGTCATGGAACCAAACACCGGCAACACCATCAAGAGCAACAACACCGTAACGTTCGTCACCTTCGGCGGCTGGGACCCGCAGAGAAACAGCACTTCCTATAATGATTATATCGATCCCACCCGCAGACTGATTACCGCCTCCCCGAATGCGGACGCCGTCAAAACAGCGGTGAACAACATCCGCATGCGCAAGGACGACAGCGCTTATTATCTGTCCTTTGACGGCTCCAACCCCACCCAGAAAAACTACGGCAACACCCAGTACGACTACGCGTTCATGGAGGGCTATAACGCGGTCGGCGCCATCAAACAGGCCTATAAAAACGAGACCGGGGAAGAATACGATGAGTCCGGCCGCGAGATCTTCGTGATCTTCATCTCCGACGGCGCGCCCACCAACTTCAACGGATATCAGTACAAGAAAGTAACCAACCAGGCCGCGACCAGCTATTATTCCGAAACCGACCCCAACGGCGGCACCGCGACCGTATACAACAGCAACAACTCCACGAACCAGAACTACACGCAGCAGAGCTGGTATGATTTCATTCAGCAGAACAATCACACCTGGGCGACCAAGCTTTTCAACCTGCCGAAGATCGCCGGCATGGACACCATCGGCATCGACTTCCTGAACGGCGGTTTCGAGGTCGGCAGCAGCCAGTGGATCTTCACCCCCGGCAGCAACATGTACCTGGGCGACGTGCTCAGCACCCTGGTGCAGGGCGAGACGCTGGATATCCTCACCGCAGATACGCAGGCGCAGCTTGCCAAAGCTCTCGCGGACGAGGCCAAAGAGGTTTCCATGCTGTCCAGTTACGTGTCCACCACCGATAAGCTGGGCGCGCAGTATAACCTGCAGATGGCCAATTACGTGATCAACCCGCTGGACGGCTCACACATCCCGCTTTCCGATTATTCGGTACGTCCCTCCATCACGGTCTCCAAATCTCCCACGATCCACAGCGGCAGCGGTGAGGGAACGGTCGGCACCGTGATCGGCGACCCGGTCGTCATTGAAAAGGTCACCTTCAACGACGACGGCACCGAGGCCTATTCCAACCTGATCGACAACGGCAGGACCAATATCTTCACCGACGGCGTGATCCACGCTGTGAACTTCTCCTATAACGCCACCAACCAGACCGTCGTCTATGAAGGCGCTGAGATCCCGCCCGAATCCTTCCACTGGAACGTCAGCAAGCTCACCGAGGATCAGCTCAACCTGAGCTACTACGTCAATCTGGACGGCGCCGGCGACCGCACGGTGGAGGACGGCGTTTACGAGACCAACGAATTCGCCACCATCACCTATAAGACCCACGACGGCATTGAGGTCTCCGAGGATTACGAAAAGCCCGAGCTTGAATGGGAAAACAAGATCACCGTCATCAAAAAATGGACGGACGCGGACGTATCGCACGATCCCATCACCGCCCGCATCGTTTACACCGCGCCGAACGGCGCGCAGGAGTTCGTCTCAGAAACGTTTACTCTGTCAGATGAAAACAACTGGACGGCGGACGTGAAAACCACCGTTCCCACGCTTGCCAAGAACGGCACGTTCAGCGTGACGGAAGCCGCGGTAGACGGATATAAATCCATCTCCGGCGAGCTGGTCGTCAACACCGTCACCGAAGTGGTGGACAACAAAACCATCACCAAGCACAACCTTGAGATCTCCCTGTACAACTCGCCCGTAAACGAGACCACCGTGTTTGAGGTGACCAAGTCCTGGGCGGACGGCGAGATCAACGACCATGCGGACGATCCCGTGGAGGTAGAGCTTTACTGCAACAACCAGCCCACCGGCAAGACCGCGACGCTCTCCGCCGCGAATCACTGGACCTATACCTTCCTTGACCTGCCCCTTGCGGTGAACGGCGCCAAGGCCGTGTATTCCGCGCACGAGAACACCGAGATCGAGGATTACATCTCCACGCCCGGCGTTGTGGAAAACATTAACGCAAGCGACGTTCCCGCGGGCGCGAAGATCCTCGACGACGGCAGCGAGACCGGTATTGTGGTCTGGGAAGACGCGCAGGGCTATCCCCACGCAATGGTGCCCGAGTACACGCAGACGATCACCAACGAGATCGACCACAATATCCTGCATCTGCGCATCGATAAAAAGTGGGGCGACAACGACCTGCACGAGCCCGTGACGCTTGCGCTCGGCTACCGTTATCAGAACGGCACGGAACAGAGCATAAAGCAGGGCATCGTGCTCAGCGACGAAAACGACTGGACCGTTACCCTGAAGCTGCGCAAGATCGCCGAGGCGGGCGAATACTTTATCACCGAAAGCGATATCCCCGCAGGCTATCAGGTGAAGGTCGGCGAGTTTGTCTACTCCAACGACAGCGTCGCTGAAGTATCCGTATATAATGTAAAGGATACCGAAACCGCCATCACCGCGCACAAGAACTGGGCGGACGGCGACGAAAATCACGCCGGTGAAGCCATTGAGGTAGAGCTTTATATCAACGGCGCAGCCTCCGGCAGAACCGCAACGCTCAGCGCGCTCAACGACTGGAGCTATACCTTCGGCGGACTTGCTGTGAACGACGAAAACGGCGACGCATATGCGTATACGATCGTTGAAACCACCGCCTCCGCGCTTTACACTGCCACCTATACCCCCCGCAGCTCGGAACCCGGCGTGGTGACCGTGCCCGGCTATGAGCTGGTCTATGACGGCGGCGCGGACGACGTTTCCGTTTATGAAAACGCTGTCGGCAGCGTGATCGCGGCGTCTCCTTCCTACAGCCAGACCGTGACCAACACGCCGAAGACCGACGTGGATACCGTCGAGCTGATCGTGAATAAGCAGTGGGAAGATAACCTTTCCTCTCACGGCGCGATCGACTGCGTGGTGGGCTACGAGGCCGCCGACGGCAGCGTGACCGTGGTTTCCAAGAGCTTCACCCTTTCCGCCGATACGGATTGGAACCGGAAGATCGAGGTCGCGCAGTGCGATACCGAAACCGGCAGGTATATTCTGCTGGAGCCCACCGTGGACGGCTATGAGCCCGTCACCGGGGATCTGGAGCTTGTGGATACGTCAAGTCAGATTGAGGCGTACGTCCCGGTCAACAGTCTCGACGCGAACGGTGACTACGTGATCATGTACACCGTAAGCGGACAGCAGTATGTCGTCGGATATAACTCAAGCAGCGATATCGTACCGCAGTCGAGCGGGTTTACCATCGTCAACGAAACGTCGACTGCAAACGGCAATACGTATAATTCTTATCTGACGGGTGTGAGCCCCGACCGTGTCTGGCACGTTACAAGCCAGGGATATCTTGAAAACCGCTACCTTCTGGATATCAACTACAACACAAGGTATATGTTCTTCAGCAACGCGTCTACCGGTACGACAAACGTTGCTCTTTACCTGAGCACCAGCACAAAGGCATACGATTATGACGCGACAACCGGTCATATTTCCGCGAACACAAGTACGAATTCCTGGTGGAATAACCAGAACTATACCCGTTCTCTGAACGGCACTGCCAGCGCGATCAACGCTGTCAGATCTTCAACTTCGACGAGCTTTACCCTTTATAAGAAGATGACCGTTACCATCGGCAGCAAGACGGAGTCCATCACCGCCACCAACATCCCGAAGCTGGGCAACCAGACGGTGGTCATCGACTACGGTCTGCCCGTGCAGGTCAGCGTCGCCGACTACTACGCGGGTCTCGGCGTGGAGCCGACCTTCGTCGGTCTCGGCGCCCCCGGCGCGGAGGAATTCTCCGTCACCGACAAACGGCCCGAGGGCTTCAGCGGAAACGAAAAGGTATACGCGCACGGCACCGTTTCCTATGCGGACGGCAAGCTCACCTACACGCCCACCGACATGATGATGAGCGAAAAAGAAGTGATCGGCGCTGCCTTCTCGCTGGAGGCCCACGGCAAGACCTGGTACCTCTACGGCTCCGTGACTGTGGTTCCCGCCACGATCATGTATTATGAAGACAACTTCGTGACCTTCACCGATACCGAGCGCAACAAGTGGGAGGTCGTCACCGGCGCCAACGACGGCGTTTATCAGGGCGAAGACCGTCCCGGCTTCGATCAGATCGTCGCCGATCTGGACGCGGACAACGTCTACGGCTACGACGACGCGAACGTCAACTGCACCACCTACTCCAACGGAACGGCGCACAGGGTAAAGGTCCGCAACGGCGATTACGCTGCCAACGGCAGAAAGTGGCCCACCGCCACCTTCACCTTCACCGGCACGGGCTTTGATCTGATCAGCGTCACCTCCAACCAGACCGGATTCATTTATGTGGATATTTATACCGGCACCGAGGCGGTCGGAACGAAGTACGACAGCTACGTCGTGGACACCTACTACGGTTATCAGCGTTCCCGCGACGGTTACATTCGCCATGAATGGTACTGGAACGGCAAATGGTACGTGCGCAACACCATCGTGCAGGAAACGGAAGAGATCCCCGAGGATCAGATGCTGCCCGCAAACATCCGGGAGGCGGATACCAAAAAGACCTATGTGAACTACGAGATCAACTACACCTGGACGCCCAGCACCGACTCCGGCGCGCTGTATCAGATCCCGGTCATCAAGAGCCCCGATCTTCCGTACAACACGTATACGGTCGTCGTAACGCTCAGCTATGCGACCTTCTTCGATCACACCGCTCCCATCAATCCTGCAACGGGCAGGAAGGACTACACCAACGGCAACTACGATTTCTATCTGGACGCCATCCGTACCTACGCTCCCGCCGAGGATTATGAGGGCTACAACAAAGAGTATTACACCAAAGACGGCGAAGGCTGGCCGCAGTTCATCGAGCTGCGCAAGAACATCATCAGCGCGGCGGAGGCCATGAAAGGACCCAAGCAGATCAGCGGCGCGGTATTCTTCGATTCCATCGCGCAGGATAAGGGCGAGGGCAGCGACCTGAACGACTACGTCAGTTTCGGTCCCGACAACGAGGTGTATCTTGCGCCCGGTCAGTCCATCTCCTTCTGCCTGCTGTGTGAAAACAACGGCAAGGCGATCGACACGGTCCAGATCGGCGCGAAGAAGCTGACGGGCGAGACGGTCGAGCTGACCGCGACGCATTCCGCGGGCGATCCGAAGAGCATTACCATTGTTGCGTCCTCGGATATGTATTACAACGTGGGCGACGGACTGAACTGGTCCGAGAACGTCAGCGACCTTATTACCCTGACCAATACGGGCAAAGCGACGGTCTCGATCACGAACGTCAAGATCACGTATAAGGAAATCATCAAGGTTCTGGCTTCCTTTGCGCCCATGTCCCGCCGGATGATCAAGCTTGCGGCTTCCAATGCCGGCGCCGCCTACATCGCGGGCATGTCCGAGTGCCGCCATCGTTACGAATACACGGTAACGACCGCGCCCACCGAGACCGAATCCGGTATCGTGACCGCTCGCTGCGCGGACTGCGGCAACAGCTTTGAGATCGTGATCCCCGCCGTTACGGCGGACGTCTACAGCGTCTGCGGCGTTCAGAAAGCGACCGAAGACGAGGACGGCTGGGTTGAGTTTGTCTGGGAGGACGATGGCGCGATCGTCACCTTCCGCCTGGTACAGCCTGCCACCGGCGACGTTGAAGTAATCGCAGACGACGAAATTCCCGCCGACGAGACAGAAGAATCATTCTTTGTAAGAGCATACAACACCATCCGATCCATCATCAGTCGACTGGCTGAGATTTTCAGAACCATCATTGCTTTTATCAACTCTATCATTCAGTAAGGAGGGACTTGACCGGTGAAAAAAACATATGAAAAACCGAAGATCAGACTGGAAATGTTGTCAATAAGTACGCCGGTTGCCTCCAGTTGCGAAGGTATTGCGAACTTTGCGATTGGTCTTTGTTCCGTTACGATCGACGTCGGTTTTGAAATGGAAATTTTCCAGAGTGCGAACATCTGTGAATATCACGGTCCCGGTGTGGACGACATGGTGTGTTATCATGCCCCATCAGACAACAACAACAACATCTTTACTTCCTGAACGGTATTATCGGTTCGGTTCTTCCGTGCTGCGCCTGAGCGCCCCAGGGTTTACGGAATCGGCGCAGCTGCGGAAGTTTTCCTGCGACGCGCAGCAGCCGCATCTGACGGTGCGGATCCTCCCCGAGAAAGATCCGCGCCGTCCTGCGGGTGTGCCGCAGGCGGAGGGTGATACGTTCCGGTACCGAACGGAACGGGGAGAAGCTGTGGCGGTGGAGAACACCGGCGGAACGACGCTGTGGATCGCGGAGTACGATTTTTGCGGCAACGTAGAGGCGCATTTCAATACCTCGGCAGGGATCCGGCTTACCTCCTTCGTCGTTTCCGAGATTATGGATCTGCCCCGTCTTCTGCTGAGCCGGAATGCTGTGGTCCTTCACGCGTCGTTCATTGTGACTGACGGAGAAGCGATCCTGTTCACGGCAAAAAAACAGACCGGGAAGACAACGCAGGCCGCGCTGTGGGAGCGCTGCGTCGGCGCAAGGATCATCAACGGCGACAGGGCGATGATCGAGAAGCGCGGCGATACCTTTTACGCCTGCGGCATTCCCTATTCGGGCACCAGCAGGATCTGTCTGCGCGGCGATTTCCCGATCCGCGCCGTCGTTATCCTGTCTCAGGGAGCGGAGAATGAAGCGCGCCCTGCCGCGGGCGGCGAAGCTTTCCGTGCTTTATTGTCCGGATGCACGATCGATACGGATAACGAGACGCAGATGCGCATTTTTCTTCAGATTGCGGAGAATATTGCGTCTTCCGTTCCGTTCTTTCATTTAAGCTGCCGACCCGATGAAGGTGCCGTAGCATGCTTGCAGGAAGCGTTGTCAATAACGAAATAGTATAAAGCCTGCTGTTTCATTGATCGCTTTGCCGACCTTAATGGAACAGCCGTTTTGTTTATATTTATAGGTGAAAACACAGGAGACGCATCATGAAAAAAACATGTTTCATCACGGTTCTGCTTCTTACCGTTCTGCTTCTGGCAGGCTGCGCCGGGAAACCGTCCGATCCGGCTGAGGAGCACACTTCCCAACCGGAAGAATCGACGACTCTGCTCTATGCGGATATGTCTGGCTTTGCCGTAAGCTCTCCCTTCGCCTATACAGGCTCTTATGTGGAGGACGGTTCCAATGACTTGCTTGCAAACGTGGCTGCGATCCGGATTGAAAACGTTTCCGAAGAAGCGATCCGGTCAGTGCAGTTCACCATGAATACCGGTGCCGGCGAATTGCGGTTTACCTGCACGACGCTGCTGCCGGGACGAAGCGCATTGCTGTTGGAACAGAACCGCAGACCGTATACAGGCGCGCAGGTAAACGGAATAACCGTCACCGATAAAATCGTTTTTACCGAGCCGCTCACCCTGTATCCCGATACCTTCCGGCTTAACGTCAGCGATCAGGTAATGACGCTGAAAAATATTTCGTCGGCGCCCGTTGCGGGAGACATTTTTGTGTATTTTAAACGGTGCGACGCGCAAGGATATATCGGAGGCATCACCTACCGGGTTCGTTTTTCCGATCTTCCCGCAGGCGCGGAAGCTTCGATGCGCACGCAGAACTTATACGAAAAAGACTGCGATATTCTGTTTATCGGCTGCGAAAATCCACCGGAGGTACAACCCTGAATGAACGATCAGAACAGTTTGCTGCCCGGCTTGAGCATGGGGCAGGAGGCAGGCATCTCCGCCTATCTCCACCGGAAGAGCGCAGCAGCCGGAATTCCGCTGTCCGGAACCTTTGAGCTGACCCGCAGATGTAATTTCAATTGCCGGATGTGCTATATTCACTCCGCACAGGCCGATGAAAATGATGCGGAATTGACTGCGCAGCAATGGATCGACATTGCCTCGCAGGCCAGCAACGCCGGGATGCTCTTTTTGCTGCTGACCGGCGGAGAGCCCCTTCTTCGGGCAGATTTTGAAGAAATCTACGGGGCGCTATGCAAAATGGGTTTTTTTATTTCGGTGAATACCAACGGCTCTCTGCTGAAGGGCCGGATCGCAGCCCTGTTTGAGAAGAACCCTCCGAACCGGATCAATATTTCGTTATACGGCGCTTCGGGTGAAACATACCGTTCTCTTTGCGGTACGGATCGGTTCGATGCGGTGAAAGAGAGCATTGAACAAATGACCGCCGCAGGGATCGACGTCAGACTGAATGTGAGCGTAACGCCGGAGAACGTGCATGAGCTGGACGCCGTTTTCGCGTTCGCCTCAGAGCGGAATCTGCCGATCAAGGCAACGCCTTATATGTTTCCCCCCGTCCGGGGCACAGGCACGTACGGAAAAAACGAAATGAGGCTTTCTGCCGAGGCTGCGGGAAAATGCCGGGCGGCAATTGAATCGGCGCAGCTGTCCGCAAAGGAGCTTCAGAACAGGCTGTCGCTCCTGGAACAGGGAGAACGCCCCTCGCCGAACGGGAAGAACGGCTCTCCGTCCCCGCAGGGAGCTGTCAGCCGATGCCGGGCGGGGCGCGCCGGTTTTTGGGTGGACTGGAACGGCGGCGTACGCATGTGCGGTATGACGCCGGTCTGCGCCGAGCTGTCGTCCGACAACTTCCGGGAAGCCTGGGAGGCGGTCCGGACCGCGACGTGCGCGATCAGACTGCCCGCCGAATGCACGGCGTGTCCGCTTCGTCAGATCTGTCCTGTCTGCGCAGCCGTTTGCTGCACGGAAACCGGTGAATACGGAAAGAAACCGACGTATCTCTGTGAAATGACTAAAGCATATGCAGAAGAACTGCTGCGAATGAGGGATAAGACCTCCCGCTGAGATCCTTATCCCGTCATCCGAATAAACGATTTGAGAGGTAAGATGATTTTTGCACAATAAGCAATATAATAATAAAAAATAATTTGAAATAATCGGAATAATATTGCCCTGCTTATGTCGGTCTATCTATGGAAGGGCGAAAAACAAGGCGTTTGCATTCGCGTGCAGACGTCTTTTTTGTTGCCCGAATGAAACGGAAGAGGGTTACTGTGAATACCGATATCTTCTTGTCCGGTCAGGTCTGATATCGTGACGCCAACAGCGTCGGAAATGACGCCATCGGTTGTCGTGATCGATTGACGGTGACGTCAGTTTGACGCCAGGAAAAACCGTATTCAGAAAAGAGGTGGGAACGTAAAATGAAGCGGTATGAGACACGGAAAAATCTGTCCCGATCGATCACCGTCCCCGTGTCTCATACCGTAACAAGCAGGGAACTTGTACGGCAAGTTCCGACCCGGCAGAAGCGTCTGCCGGATATTTAGGGGATACTTCCCCTAAAACCCCTTATTACGAAAGGATGATCGAATGAAAGAAAAGAAAGCGCGTATGGAGATACGCCTGTCTGAAAAAGACAAAAAGACAATTGAACGGTATTCAAAGAAATGCGGTGTCCCCGTTTCGGAATTCGTTCGGCAGTGCGCGCTGGGCTTCTCCCCGCGTCAGGCGCTGCCGGACGATTTTTATGACCTTTACAGCTGTCTTTGCGACGTTTGCAATCTGGTCGAACCCGGATTCACGGAAGAGACGGAACGTGAGCTCATATCTTTAATTACCGACATTCGGGAACAATTGTTGCTTCCGGGGAAGGAGGCTCTTTTGGGGCCCCCGCAAAATCAAAGATTTTGTGGGGAAAAGGAGCAGCCACGAAATGGGGAGCCTTTTGTCGCCGGCGACAAAAGCGAAGGAATGGAGTGTGATGCGACGTGGCAACCACCGGCTTCTGGCCCGTAAAGAACCATTTGCGGGAAGTGCTCGCCTATGCGGACAACCCGGAAAAAACAACGGGACCGAACGCGCTGGAGTTCGATTTGCTGCAAACGCTTCATTATGCCGCAGACAAGCAGAAGACCGACGATTGCGTTTACGTTACCGCCTTGAACTGTCCGAAACAGAAAGCCTATGAATCCATGATGACGACAAAGCGCCGGTACGGAAAGATGGGCGGGAACGTCGCTTATCACGGCTTCCAAAGCTTCCGGGAGGGCGAGGTCACCGCGGATCAGGCGCTTGCCATCGGTCGGGAAACAGCGAAAAGAATGTGGGGAGACAAATATGAGGTCCTGATCGCCGTGCATCAGAACACAGATAACCTGCACTGCCACTTTGTTATTAACTCCGTGTCATTCAAGACCGGCGAGAAATTCAAGAACAAAATTGCAGACCACATCCGCTTCCGCGAAATCTCCGACGCAGTGTGTCAGGAGTACGACAAATCCGTTCTGAAGGACGCTCCGTTCTTCGGCGGTGAAAAGGGCGCATACTGGCTGCACAAGGACGGGAAGCTCACCCGCAGAGATATGGTAAAAGCAGACGCACAGCGGGCGCTGAGCGTTTCCGTAAAGTATGCGGATTTCTTTATGAACCTGCGGCGGCTGGGTTATGAGGTCGACGAGCGGCGTTTATCCGTAAGAGCGCCTGAATGGGAACGAAATATCAGACTGTCAAGCGTCGGCATTACCCCGGAGTTCATTGAAAACGAATTTCACCGGCATCTGAGCTCTATGGAATGGTATGCGTATTACCGAGTTCACTTCATCCCGAAACCGAGAACCACGCCGCTGGAAGACATTCTGAAAGACCTTGAACGGGAAATACACTACACAAAAAGCGGCGTCGGCGTTCTGATCGGCGCTGCTTTTCTCATAATTGCAATGCTGCTCAAGGCCGCAGCGGAGAACGCGAAAAATACGCCGCTGTCCCCGACAATGAGAATGGAGATGCAAAGAGTAAAAGACTATCTTTCCGATTATCACTATCTGAATGACAACCGTATTCAAACGACAGATGAATTGAAATCCGCGATTTCCGATACAAAAGACATGATCGCCGTTCTTGAAGCAGAGCGGCAAGGCATTCGAAACCGTATACGAAGGGCGACGCCGGAAGAGAGACTCCATCTAAAGGAAAACGCGAAAGCCGTTACAGCGAAAATCACACCGTTAAGAACGCACTTAAAGCGACTGCAACGGATCTATGACAAATCCGATTATGTATACAAAATGATAGAAACAGAACAAAAACTTGAGCGCCGGACGGCGCGCAACAGAGAAAGGAGCCGATAAATATGGCGAAGAAAAAAGATTATCCGCAGCCCGATCCGGCTGCGATCCATGCAGTGAACAGCCTGTTAAGCAATGTAGAGCACAGCAAAAACGCAAACATCGAAAACGGTAAAGCAAAAGCATATATCCCGATCGACCGTTTACACGATTACCCCGATCATCCGTACAAGGTCCTGGACGATGAGAGCATGGACGCTCTGACTGAAAGCATCAAAGAACGCGGAATAATATCTCCGATCCTGATCCGTCAATGGGAGAACGCGCCCGGAGAATATGACATCATAGCAGGGCACCGCAGGGTACACGCGGCAAGAAAGGCAGGGCTGACGTCTGTCCCTGCCTTTATTTGTAACGTCTCGCGTGACGAGGCGGCGATCATGGTCGTTGACAGCAACCTGCACCGTGAACGCATCCTCCCCAGCGAAAAAGCGCGGGCGTATAAAATGTGGTATGACGCAAAAAAGCGCACCGCCGGACGACCCCCGAAAAATGCGTCTCAGGTTGAGACGAATATTCGCACAGATGAAGAAATGGCTGTTGAATTCGGTGAGAGCCGTGCGCAGATCCGGCGTTATCTCCGATTGAACGATCTTATCCCGGAGCTTCTCGATCTTATGGACGAAGACAAAATCGCCCTGGGCGTCGGCGTTGAATTATCCTACCTTCCCGACGATTTTCAGTATATTGTACTCGGTCAGATCGAAGAGCTCGATTGTGCGCCGTCCTACTCGCAGGCAAACCATATGCACAAGGCGTATGCTTCCGGCACGTTGACGGAAG
>JAFRPB010000003.1 GCA_017429345.1 Clostridia bacterium
GGAAAAATCAACATGTTTTTCGCATTTGCGAGACGTCAATAGCTTGTTTTTTTGTCTAATTTGCCGAGGCTTTTTGTCTCAATTCCGCTGAACCGGAGTTTGTCAACAGCCCCCGGTGGGCACCTCTTGCGAAGCAAGAAGCACCGACCGAGCCGGCAGGCGAGACCCGCGCCCCTTGCCCACGGCACTTTGCAGCTTTTCTGAAAGTGTCATTGTGGGTTACACAGATTCGGCAGAATCTTGTGTAACGCGCTTCGCGAGATCCTGAAGGAAAGGAGGGAACGCCAATGGCAAACGAAAACAATATGAGCTGCGCCAGAGTGAAGACGTACACGGCGTCAAAAATCGGGGCGATCGAACGGCACAACGAGCGGAAAAACAACGACTACGGAAACGTGAACGTGGACCCGGAGCGCATTCCGATGAACGTTCATTTCAAGGATCCGGGCGACGAATCATATATGGATATTCTTCTTTCAATGGAAGAATCCGGAGAGATTTCCCGCAGAGGATTGAAAGCCGACGCGGTGCTTTTTGACGAGATCGTGTTCGACGTCAACACCATGTATTTTGAAACAAACGGCGGTTACGAATACGCAAAAAGGTTTTATCAAGAAGCGTATCGGTACGCCTGCAAAAAGTACGGAGAGCGCAATATCATCACCGCCGTGATGCACGCGGATGAGATCAATAAGGCAGCAACGGACGAGCTCGGGTATCCCGTGTATCACTACCACATGCACCTCGTCGCAATGCCGACCGTGAAAAAAGAAATTCTGTGGACGAAGCGTTGTAAAGATCCGAAGCTCATAGGAACGGTGAAGGAAACCGTCACGCAGATCAGCCATTCAAAAATGTGGGCCTCGACCGAACCGCTGTTCGATGAAAACGGAAAACAGATCTTCCGGAAAAACGGAAAACCGAAATTCAGACCGTCGTACAGCGTGCTGCAGGATGAGTTTTTTGTTCACATGAACGAGCACGGATTCGTCGGCTTCAGCCGCGGAAAAGAAGGCAGCGGGACGGAGCATCTGTCTTCATTGGAGTACCAGATCCAAAAGGATCGGGAGCGCCTTGACGCGATTAAACAAAAAACAAAAGACGCGGAGCACGATTTTATGTTCGCCGAAGAAGTAAACAAAAAGGTGGAAGAGATCGACGGGATCGGAAAGCTGAATCGTCTGACGGGGAACTACACGCTTTCAAAGGATGAATACGACGAGGTCACCGCGCTCGCGAAAGAGGGCGTCACCGGCAGAGCTTTGATCGCCGATCTGTTTCGCAGCAAGGACGCGTACAAAAGAGACGCGGATTATTATGAGGGCTGTTACGTGGATCTGAAAAGGAAATACAACACGCTGAAAGAAAAGTGCAAACCGTTCCTTGACGCGCTGGAGCATTTCCCCGACGTCGCCCGCAAATTCATCGAAACGGTCCGCGATCTGTTCGCAAAGAGAGACGCCGCTGAAAAAGCGGAGCGCGAAAGGATACGGGCCGAGAAGGAAAAAGAGGCGGCCGCCAAAAAGCAGGCGGCGCTGGAACGCCGGATGAAAAACAGAAACCGCGGCAGTCGGGAGCGCTGAACAAGGCGCTTTTTTTGTACCGTTTTCTAATGGAAGCACGTCCACGGTCGGTTCCTTTCACAAAACGATTTCCATTCGATTCCGGTACAAAACAACGGTATTAGTTCCGTTGAAAAATCCCCGAAAACGGGGGTGCTGAAAAATCTTTACGCAAGGAGGTGATGAATATGCCGAGAGCAAAGAAGGAAACCCACCTGTTTTTTGAGCAGGGCGACGACGAGCTTCAGATCCGGAGCTGGGACAAAAATCTGAACGCCGCCATCCGAAAAATGAAGGCGGCGCATCCCGATACGGTCTGGATCAGAGAGAACGACGACGATGAGCCGGGCTTTCTGTGGGGCGCGGTCAAGCTGGAGAATATCACGTTCAAAACGCTGCCGCCGACGTCGGGAAAGAGCAGAACGGCACATTCCGAAAACGGGAAGCGGCATGCAGGCAATCTGAAATACAGCGATTCTCAGAGAGCCAAAGCGTGACCGCTTCCACGGGTCTGTCAACTTAATGACATCTTGAATTCATGGCTGTGCCACCGGCCAAACGGGCAGAAAGGATTTTTTATGGAAAAGAATATCACTTGCAAAATCATCAAAACGTTGGCCGTTCTCAGAGAGAACAACGGCTACACAAAAGAGCTGCGCATCGTTTCGTGGAACGACGGCGCACCCAAGCTCGATCTCCACGAATGGACCCCCGAGGGCAGATGCTGCAAGGGCGTGACGCTTACCGACGACGAGGGCCGCGCGCTCCTTCAGGAGCTGACCGAATACTTTGCGGAGGACAAAACCGATGATGAAGGTTGAAGAAATCAGCACCGCCTCGTGCGTTCCGTTCAGCAGCAACCCGTTCAAGGTCAGGGACGATTTTGATATGGAGCTGCTTGTGCAAAGCGTCTTGGATTACGGCGTCATGTTCCCGATCATGGTCAGACCGCTGGACGGCGGCAAATATGAGATCGTCAGCGGGCACCGCCGCGTGCACGCCTGTGAAAAGGCGGGGATCAACAAAATCCCCGCCTTTATCCGTCCCATGAGCCGCGACGAGGCGGTGATCATGATGGTGGACAGCAATCTACAGCGCGAATGCCTTTTGCCGTCCGAAAAAGCGTTCGCTTACAAGCTGAAAATGGACGCGCTGAAACGGCAGGGCAAACGGACCGATTTAACTTCGGACCGAGTCGGTCCGAAGTTGACGGCTGCGGAAATTTCGGATGAAGACAGCGCGACGCAGGTCAAAAGGTATATCCGTCTGACCTATCTGATCAAGCCGCTGCTCGATCTTGTCGACGAGGGCAGGATCGCGCTCGGCCCCGCCGTGGAGCTGTCGTATCTGCCGGAGACAGCGCAGAAGGCGGTTTACGATTACTACGCCGAAAACGAAGTGACGCCCTCGTATTCGCAGGCGAATCAGATGAAAAAGCACGCCGCGGCGGGCACGCTCACGCCGGACGCGCTGACGCAGATCCTTGAACAGCCGAAGCCGAATCAGGTGGAGACGATCAAGATCCCGGTCGATTTTGTACGGAGATTCCGCCCCTCCGGAACGATGAAGGAATGGCAGGATTTCGTTCAGAAGGCCTGCGAGTATTACGCAAAGGTCCTCCGCCGAAACCGTGAGAAAGGAGCACGCTGATCACAATATTGAAATACCAAACGAAGGGAGGGAAGCAGAATGAATTGGCTGATGTGTGATACGAATAGCCTGCGCTGATGATGAACGCAGCGGAATGGACAAAGCAGGAATTTGCACGGTTGAGCAGAAAGATCGACTTTGATCATCTTCCTCCGAGGAAAGAGATCCCGATAAACTACCGGATCATAAAAATAGAAAAGCTGGCTCCAGGTTCAAAAAAGACGAACACAGAACCAGCGAAATAATGAAACAGCAGGCGGCTCTTAATGAACCGCCTGCGCTTTTTTCATTTCAGCCGAACAAGATAGGAGTATCTCAGAAAGTAATTTCCCGCTCTGACCTGCAGAGTGTTCGACTTCAACTTGATGTGGTGACCCGGACGAGAATCGAACTCGTGTTACCGCCGTGAAAGGGCGGTGTCTTAGCCGCTTGACCACCGGGCCGTATTCCTGCCGCCCCGATTGGGACGGCTTTGCAAAAGTGGTAGCGGCAGTGGGACTTGAACCTACGACACCTCGGGTATGAACCGAGTGCTCTAGCCAGCTGAGCTATGCCGCCGTTGTTTTGCAACGAATGATATTATATTATATTCGCTCATATTTGTCAATAGTTTTCGGCGAAAAAAAACACGCCGAAATTACGCGGGAAAACACGATATTACGCGGAAAAACGCAGAAAAACGCGGGATCCCCGCTGTGATTCCGCGCGGGACAAAAAAAAGAGCGCCCTTTTGGGACGCTCCTTCAGAAGGATCTCGATTATTCCGCCTTCGCCTGCATATTCAGGAACTTCGTGAAGTTGACCTTGATGCCGGGGCCCATGGTGGAAGCGACGGCGCAGGAACGAATATACTGACCCTTGGCAGCCGCGGGACGCGCTCTGCCGATGGCTTCCATGATGGCGTCGAAGTTCTCAACGAGCTTCTCGGGGCCGAAGGAGACCTTGCCGATCGGGCAGTGGATGATATTCGTTTTATCAAGACGATATTCGATCTTACCGGCTTTCGCCTCTTTGACCGCCTTGGCGACGTCGGGGGTGACCGTGCCGGCCTTGGGGCTGGGCATCAGGCCGCGGGGACCGAGCACCTTACCGAGACGGCCGACGAGACCCATCATGTTGGGCGCCGCGATGGCAACGTCGAAATCAAGGAAGTTTTCGGTCTGGATCTTCTGAACAAGATCCTCGGCGCCGACGATATCCGCGCCCGCTTCTTCTGCAGCCTTCGCCGCGTCGTCCTTCGCGAAGACGGCGACTCTGACTTTTTTACCGGTACCGTTCGGAAGAACGACCGCGCCGCGGACCTGCTGGTCTGCGTGACGGGAGTCAACGCCCAGACGGACGTGGATCTCGACGGTCTCGTCGAACTTCGCTTTCGCGGTCTCGATCGCGAGGGCCATTGCCTCGGGGGCTTCATAGAGCTTGCTTCTCTCGACAAGCTTTGCGCTTTCGCTGTATTTTTTTCCGTGTTTCATAAATAATTACCTCCCATTAGTGGTTGTTCGGAATTTTCCTCCCACGAGGGGGCGTCAGTCCGTAACAGTAACGCCCATGCTGCGCGCGGTGCCGGCGATCATGCTCATTGCAGTCTCGACGGAAGCGGCGTTCAGGTCGGGCATCTTCTGCTCAGCGATTGCTCTGATCTGATCCTTGGTGATGGAAGCGACCTTCGTTCTGTTGGGAACGCCGGAACCGCTCTCAATACCGCAGGCCTTCTTGATGAGGACGGCCGCGGGCGGCGTCTTCGTCACAAAGGTAAAGGTGTGATCCGCGTAAACGGTGATCACGACGGGGATGATCAAGCCCGCGTCATTCTTGGTTCTCTCGTTGAAGTCCTTCGTGAACGCCATGATGTTCACGCCGTGCTGACCGAGAGCAGGTCCGACGGGAGGAGCGGGAGTCGCTTTGCCTGCCGGGATCTGAAGTTTGATTAAACCGATAACTTTCTGTGCCATGATTGCACCTCCAAAAAATGTGGTAGTGGCGGGATATACCCTCCCACGAAAGCCCGAAGGCTTCCATAAAAGCGGATGAACCGCGTTTTACCGAATAACCCGGGCAGGACGCGCCTGTATCTGCGCGGCCTTGCCCTTACTCCGGCAGCTCTACCTGATCGAGCGGCAGAGTCAGCGGAGTCTCGCGCCCGAAGATCGAAATGGATACCTCGACGGTATTGTTTTCGGTATCGATTTTCTTGACCTCTGCGGGCATTCCGTCGAAGGGACCGCCGATCACGGTGACCGAGTCTCCGACGCTGAAATTGACCTCAACGGTGTACTTTTCGACGCCGAGCGCAAATACTTCCTGCTCCGTCAGCGGAACGGGCTTGCTCTCGGGCCCCACGAAGCCCGTAACGCCTCTGGTGTTGCGGACCACATACCATGCTTCGTCGGTCATTTTCAGACCGCCGAATTTCTCATCGAAATAAACCGCGAATTTTACGAGCACATAGCCGGGGAAGAGTTTTCTTTCAACCTCACGCTTTTTATCGTCCTTGATCTCGGTGACGATCTCGGTCGGCACCTTGACGTCAAGGATCTGATCCTGCATGTTGCGGTTGTCGACGACCTTGATAATGTTGGACGCGACTTTATTCTCATAACCCGAGTACGTATGAACGACGTACCATTTGGCGTCTTCGAATTCCATGAAACCGCTCACTCCTTA
>JAFRPB010000024.1 GCA_017429345.1 Clostridia bacterium
ATATATCCGTATATGATGATTTTCAACATCGTTTCCGGGCTGACTTTCCGCCATGTCCGTCCGTACGCTGCATAGACTTTTTCATAATCCAGTCCTTCGCAAATCTCTTCTACAAGTCGTACCGGATCGTCTTCCGGTATCTGATATTCTGAATTTATCGGAATTACTACTTGATTTGTGTTGTTTTTCATAGTACAATTATCTCGCTTTCAGTGTGGTTTTTTTTGGCAATTAAATTATACTATGAAAGTCGCGACCGAGCAACCCTTTCGGGCTACTCGGTCGTGTTTTTTTTTGGCTTAATGCAACAGCCCCGTTTTTTATATTGTAAAAATGATAATATGCCGTGCGTCAGCTGCTCGACGCCGCCTGCGCGTCCATCACCGCGTCGATCGCGAGCACGACGGCGAGCGCAAGCACTTCGTCCGTGCCGTCGGCGATATCGAGCTCAAAGGCGTCGCCCCACGACATCCACTGCTTGTGAATGGAGACGATCGGAGTTCCATCCTGTGTGATCGTGTAGTTATGCGACCACATATCGCCCTGCACGTCCCAGCCGAGACCGTTGACGACGTATTTCGGTTTGAACAGCGTGATCTTTTTCGTGATCTCGGCGACGTCCTCGCCGCCGATCTCCACGAAGAATTTCGGCATCAGAGCGACGACCTTCTGCTTGACGAATGCGACCTCGTTCTCATTCCGATCATAAATATGCAGCTTCTTCCCGAGTGAGATCAGCTGACCTTCGACGAAATAGCAATCCTCGCCGTATTCATTCTTGATCGTGAATTTATCTTTCCACGAAAAGACCTTTTGTTTCATATAAAGCTTCATTGCCTATACTCCTATCTTCGGTTCCTGTTCTGCGTCAGGCGTCCGTCCCGACTTCGATGATATTCAGCGCAGCGTCAACCGTGATCTGCGCCGTGACAATACGGTCGTCGTCGTTCTGCTCCCAGCTTCTCGCATAGGTGAACGTAATTGTCGCCGTGCCTTCTTTGACTGCGGTGAAGACGTAATACTGCCTGCCGCCGATGCCGGCGATCGCGACGGGCGAATCGACCTGATCCTGAACGTATTCGTCCTTCGTCAGCTCGACGCAGTCGCCGTCAATTTCCGCGGTCCAGTCGTAGCCGGTCGTGGGATTGGAATCAAAGCAGAATTCCACGGTGCTGCCATCGACCTTAAACGTATCCGGATCGATCTCGGCGGCGGGCTTGACCAGCCCGAGGAACGCAAGGATCGACATGATCAGCGCAATGATTTTTTGAATGAATGCCTGCATAAAAAACGCTCCTTTTTTGATTATTTTATGGGTTTACACCTGTATCATACCATTTTTGCGCGCATTTTACAAGAGGAACTGTGGACATTTCCGCGGTTTTGTGTTATGTTTTAGTTATACTGTATCTTTGATCCGACGAATCTGAAAGGCGGCGCGGATATATGGAACACTGGATCTGGCTCCCGGCGGAAAAATACCCCGACCGGCAGAAAACGAAGCTCTCCTGCATGATCGACGGGGAGAGCAATTACTCGGTCGCGGAATTTCGGCGGGAATACGACTTCGGCGGGCGGGAGATCGCGCGGGCGCATTTCCGCGTCAGCGGAGACACGGCGTTTATTCTGTTCGCGGACGGGGCGTTTCTTTTTCGCGGTCCCGCGGGCGTGGGCGGCGACTTTCTGTATAACGAGGTTTTACGCCCGGAGTTTTACGCGACGGATTACGAGTTGACGGGGGAGGCGTGCCCTGCGCTGCGGCAGGGCGTGCTGCCGCTGACGGCGCTGGTGCGCATGGGCTCGGTGCGCATCTGCGAGTATTCCCGCGGCGAAGGCGGATTTTTACTTGAGGGCAAGGTGTATTTCGCCGACGGGGGAGAGGAAGAGATCTTCTCCGACGAAACGTGGTCGGCGCGGCTTCTGACCGCGTACGATACCCCCTGCGAATATCACGGGGAGAACGCGGCGGACGCGCCGGTGGTTCCTGAAAAGAAAATACCGCCGGTCGCGACCGTGACCGCGCCGATCCCGCCCTGCGAGGAGCATACGCTGCCCCTCGCGGACGGGGGGATCATACGAATCGCGGAAGGAAAAAACGCGGAGCGGGCTTATTCCCTTGAGCGAACCTACGCCTGTTATATCAAAGTATCCGTGAAAACGGCGTTCCCCGTGCGCGTAAACGTTACCGGCAGTGAGCTTCCCGGCAATTGCGACTGGTCGTACGAACTGAATTTTACGCAGGACGCGGTCTTTTACGGCATGGAGCTGCAGAGCGTCGGCGAAGCGCGCGTCACGGTCGAAAAGGAGACCGACGCGCCCTGCGAAGTCCGTCTCGAGCTGCGCGCGTCGCATTATCCCGCGCCGCTGCGGGCAAAGACCGTGACCTCAGACGAGGCGCTGAACGCGGTGACCGAGATCTGCGCCCATTCGCTCAAATACTGTCGGCAGACGATCCATCTGGACAGTCCGCGGCACTGCGAGCCCCTTGCCTGCACGGGGGATTATTATATCGAGACGCTGATGACCGCTTTTACCTTCGGCGATCTGCGGCTTGCGGAATTCGATCTTCACCGCACGGCGAACCTGCTGCGGCAGCACGACGGCGAGATGTTCCACACGACCTACAGCCTGATCTGGGTGCTGATGCTTTGGGACGTGTACCGTCTGACGGGCAAAACGGAGCTTCTGCGGCAGAACGCCGACGCGCTCGCGATGCTGCTGCGCCGCTTCGCCGGGTACGTCGGCGAAAACGGGCTTGTCGAAACGCCGCCGAACTATATGTTCATCGACTGGCTGAACCCCGACGGGATCAACCTGCACCACCCGCCCAAGGCGCTGGGGCAGACGTGCATGTGCATGTTTTATTTCGGCGCGCTGAAGACGGCTGCGCAAATTTACGCCGCGCTCGGCGAAACGGAAAACGCCGCGGCGGCGAAAGAAAAAAGCGCCGCCCTGCGGGAGGCGGTACTTCAGAATTTATGGGACGCGCAGCGCGGGCTCTTTTTTGAGGGACTTAACACGCCGACGCCGGAAAAGATGATCTATCATTATATGCCGCAGAACGTCGAAAAGCGGTATTACAGAAAGCACGCGAATATTCTCGCGGCGTATTTCGGCTTTTTTGACGAAGAGGAAAACCGCGCCCTGCTGCGGCGGATCATTGACGACGACGCCCTCGGCGAGGTGCAGCCGTATTTTCAGCATTTCCTGCTCGACGCGGTATACCGCTGCGGTCTGCGCGAAGAATATACCCTGAAGCTGCTCGATCAGTGGATAGCGCCGGTCGCGGAATGCCCGAAGGGGCTGCCCGAGGGCTTTTATAAGCCGACGCCCGATTACAGCTTCGACCGCAGCCACGCCTGGGCGGGCACGCCCGCATACGCGCTGCCGCTGGCGATTTCCGGACTTAAAATGATCGAACCGGGCTTCAGGAAGATCTCGCTCTCGCCCTCGTCCCTCGGCCTCGAAAGCGCATCCGCTGAGATCCCCACGCCTTACGGGATGATCCGCGTCTTCGTGAAAAAGGACGACACTGCGGAGATCGAAGTGCCGGAAGGGATCGATATATCAAATGAAAAATGAAAAGTGAAAAATGAAAAATTTCGGAAAAGCGCTTCGCGCCTTTTTATTGTATAGTGGTTCAGGGTGCTTTTCAGAATAAAAATTTACGAAGTTAATGCCGGAAGTTTTTTGATGTTTCATTGATCCGGCTTCGGGAACATAATATACAATTGGAAGTCCGATAATTAATGAAGCAGATATTATACTTGCA
>JAFRPB010000025.1 GCA_017429345.1 Clostridia bacterium
AAGAATCGCTTACGGCTATCGGGATGAAGACTACTTCTTTACTCTGATCCGTTACCTTGCGTTGCCTTCAACGAAAAACCCATCCCCCAACTTTCCGTGAAGAACCTAAATTTTACAATGCTTTTTCGATAGAAATGCTTGCCCCAATTATACAAACATCTATAATTGGGGTACGGGGGTGCGGATCTCCGGTGGAGATCTCTGTGGCTTTAGCCACAGAAGCACCGACCGAGCCGGCAGGCGAGAAGAAACCCCGTCATCAATTCCGAATTCAGCATTCCGAATTCCGAATTATCAGAGGTCGAAGACCTCGATAAATCAGAATTTACTTGCAATCTCCCCTTAGTTTATATATAATTATCTCATCAAAACAAAACGGAGCTGAGACCATGAGCAAATTCGTTCCCCGGTCGGAGCGCAAAAAAACAGAGGGCGCGTTCCGGTCGGTCTGCGCCGAGCTCGGCGCGCTCGCCGCGAACAAACCCTATATGATCGCGCTGCTGATCACCTCGATCGCGTCCTACGGCTATTCCGTCGCGCACAATTCGATCAGCATCGACGATTTTACGTCGGATATCTACTATCCCCTCGACGGCGAGATGGTCGCGCAGGGGCGTTTCACGATCGTGCTGTTCGCGAATATCTTCCGCATGCTCAAAAACGTGCCGTATTTCTGCGATGTTTTAAGCGTCATATGCTTTGGTCTCGCGGCAATGCTGATGTGCGTTTTCCTCGACCGCGCGGCGGGCGGGAAGCTCTCGCTCGGCGCGAAGATCGTTTTTTCCTGCGTGCTGGTCTCCTATCCCGGCATCAACGAGATCTTCGTATACGGCGGAGGCAATTTCAACGTCTGCTTCGGTTATCTGATGACCGCGGCGGCGCTGCTTCTGTTCCGGCACTGGTATGACACGAGGAAAAAATCGTCGCTTATCTGGCTGTTTGTCGACCTGTTCTTCGTGATCTCGCTCTACGAGTCCTTCGCCGTCGTATTCCTCTGCGGCGTCGTCGCGCTGTTTCTGATGCATTTCTACTACGCGCCGAAGGACGCGGACCGCGGCAGATTCGGCAAGGTCCTCGTTCTCGGTCTTGTCGCGATCGGCGTGCTCGCCGCCGCGATCGCCGTGGAGTTTGCCGCCGGGAAGATCGTGCTCGCCGCGCTCGACCTCAAGGCGAGCGAAAACGCCGCCACGGATATCGCGTGGTTCGACCCGGAATCCTCTCCCGCGGAGGCGCTTGTGCTGCTGATCACCGACTTCGCGCTGTATTTCTACGTCGCGGCGCCGCATTATCTTCCGCTTCTGCTGCTCGAGATCTTTCTTGTGCTCGATCTGATCATCGGCGTCGCCGCCTGGATCAAAAATAAAAACTTCACCGTTGCCGCGCTGTTCTTCGCGCTGGCGATCCTGCAGTTCGCGCTGACGTTCGTGAGCGGCCGCGTCGCGCCGATGCGCACCGCGCAGTATTACGCTGTGTTCATCGCATTTCTTTCGGCGCTCATTTTTGAGCGCGCGAACGTATGGGTGAAGACGGACGCGAAAAAAGACGGGAAATTCAAGAAATTCAAAGAAAATGTCCTGCGCCGCGCGTTGCCTGCGGTTTCGGCGCTGCTGGCGTTCTGGCTGATCTTCGTGCAGGCGTACGATCTGAACAACTGGCTGTTTCTCGACGTTCTGCGCTCCGAAGAGGAGATCGCGACCGCCCGCGCCATCGGCGACGAACTGCAGAAGGACTACGACACGAAGAACCATCCGGTCGTCTTTGTCGGCAGATATGAGATCAGCGATTTCATTACAGAGCAGTGCTCCCTGCCGTTGGACGATCCGCGCAAGGAGAATGCGGTGAGCTTCTTCCGTTCGCTGGCGAATAAAGGTCTGCCAGGCGCGGGCGCGTTCCGGCAGGTCGCCGAGAACGTCGACACCTATCTCGAAGCCGAAACGGGCAGATTCAAGTTCGTGCGCAGCAATCTCGGCTCCTATCTCTACTGGGCGACCCTCGCGTTCGAAACGCCCAACGGCGAACTGATGAAACTGTATCGCTATCTCGGGTATGATTTTCATTCCGTTGATTCCTATGAACTTGTGAACGCGTACCGGCTGCCCGCGACGCTGATGCCCTCATATCCCGAAGAGGGGTATATCTCGATGGATGAAGAGGGCGTGATCATCGTCAAGCTCGGCAATTCGGCCGTGGATTACGTGCGGGACCGCTGATCCCGCGCAGACAGGAAAGGAGATCCATATGAGCAAGCTGCAATCCCTCAAGGGCAAGCTGTTTTACGGCGTCGGCGCGGTCGGTCTCGATCTGAGCTACGGCATGTTCTACAGCTTCCTGAACAAGTATCTGACGGACGTGCTGAAACTGAAGGCGAACTTCCTGCTCATCCTGACGCCGATCGCCAGGATCTGGGACGGCGTCAACGACCCCATGATGGGCACGATCGTGGATAATACCCATACCCGCATGGGCAAATACCGCCCTTGGATCCTGCGCGGCGCGATCCTGAACGCCGTGGTGCTGGCGCTGCTGTTCAACAACCCCGGCATCCCCACGGTCGGCGTATGGATCTACGTATATATCGCGGTGCTGTATATCGGATGGGGCATGACGAACACCCTTGCCGATATCCCCTACTGGAGCATGGTTCCCTCGTTCACCACGGACCCCAAAGAGCGGTCTCTGATCGCCACCGTCGCGCGGACGTTTTCCGGTCTCGGGCAGGGGATCATCACGATCGGCGCGCCGCTTGCCATGAAATATATCAGCGTGACCGTCTCGCAGGACGGCAGCAAGGTCTGGGATACGCGCAGTTTTTCGATTATCTCCCTGATCGCTGCGGCGGGTCTCGTCTTTTTCGCGGCTCTGAGCGTAGCGAAAACAAAGGAGACCGTGCATACCTCCGCCAAAGAGAAATTTTCTTTCAAAAAGATCCTTAATATCGCGAAGAATAATGATCAGCTGCGCGTGTTCATGCTTTTCGCCATGATCTCCAACGCGGGCTTCTACATGATCTCCGGCGTGGGTGTGTACTACTTTGACGTGTGCGCGGGGGACGCCTCGCTGCAGGGTATGTTCAACACCTTCGGCGCGATCGGCTCCATCCTGGGCCTTGCCGTGATCCCCGTCGGTCTGAAATTCACCACAAGAAGACGGATCTATCAGTTCTCGCTGGCGCTCGCCGCCTTCGGCTTCTTCGGCATGCTGTTCAGCGATAAGGTGCTCGGTTCCATGTTCGCGCTGTATATATTCAACATGCTCGCGCAGATCGGCACCGCGGCGATGTTCGTTTCGCAGACGGTGTTCCTCGCGGATATCGTGGATTACGGCGAGGTCAAGATGGGCTTCCGCGCAGAGAGCGTGACCTTCTCCATGAAGGGCTTTTTGCAGAAGATGGCGTATACCCTGCAGACCGTGATCCTTTATTCAGGCATTTTCCTGACCGGCTACGACAGCGACCTGCACGCGGGGAATTCCGCCGCCGTGAAAACGTCGTTCGATCTGATGATGCTGGTGATCCCCGCCGTGTTCATGCTGCTCTCGCTGCTGATCTTCACGCTCCGGTTCAAGCTCCACGGCTCGTATATGGACCAGATCACCGCCGAGGTCACCCGCAGACGCGAAGAAAGAGAACAATCCTGAATTGTCGCGCAGCGACAATTCAGGATTTGCCAATGAGGAATGAGAAATAATGAGAAATGAGGAATGAATGACGGAGCTCCGCTCCGTACCTCGATTATATATGTGTGTAAAATGTATTTACATCGACCTTGTTTCATCCTTTTTGTTTATTCTTTGCTCTTAAATGATCCTTGTTGAATCTATCAAATCAAGTCGCGAAGCGACTTCCGACATTCCTCATTCCTCATTCCTAATTTCTCATTTTTGTCGAGGTCGAAGACCTCGAATAATCCGTCACTGAAAGGATAAACGCCATGGTCCAGCTGAATAATACATGGGACGAGCTGCTCGCGGATGAGTTCCGAAAGGAATACTATCTCAGGATCCGCGAATTTCTGAAATCGGAATACAGAAACCCGGCGTTCCCGGTCTATCCGCCGATGAACGATATCTTCAACGCGCTGAAGATCACCGATTACAACGCGGTCAAGGCGGTCATTCTCGGGCAGGATCCCTATCACGGTCCCGGGCAGGCGCACGGGCTCTGCTTTTCCGTCCCGCAGGGGATCGCGCCGCCGCCGTCGCTGGTGAATATTTTCAAGGAGTATCACGACGATCTGGGTTATCCGATCCCGAAAAGCGGCGACCTCACGCCATGGGCGGAGCACGGCGTGCTGCTGCTGAACACGGTGCTCTCCGTGCGCGGCGGGCAGGCGGCGAGCCATAAGGGCGCCGGCTGGGAGATCTTCACCGACCGTGTGATCACGCTTCTCAACGAACGGGAGAAGCCGATCGTTTTCCTGCTCTGGGGACGCTTCGCGAAGGATAAGTCCGCGCTGATCACGAATCCGGCGCACCGTATCCTGACCGCGGCGCACCCGAGCCCGCTGTCGGCGCATTACGGCTTTTTCGGCTGCAGGCATTTTTCGAAGACGAACGAGCTGCTTGCGGACGATCCGGTGGACTGGCGGCTGGACTGACGGCGGAAGCCGTCTGTCCAAATGAAAAATGAAGAATGAAAAATGAAAAATTAATGATGGGGCTTCGAATCTCGCCTGTCGGCTCGGTCGGCGCTTCTGCCTTCGGTAGAGATCTCCGCTGGAGATCCGCGCCCCATACCCCATTATAAATGCTCGTATAGTTGATTTACGGAGACTTCCGGCAGTTATATCGTTCATTTTCTGCAATAAAGCGCCGCGCAGATTATATAAAATAAAAAGGCGCGAAGCGCTTTTCCGAAATTTTTCACTTTTCACTTTTCACTTTTTTACTTTCAGAAACGGAGGTATCATCGTGCTTCACCTTCCGACCCTCTCCGCCTTCCGTGCGGAGATCATCTGCGAAAACGCCGCCGGCGACGCGCGTCTGCGCACAGAACTCTGCGGCGATACGCTTCGCGTGTATCTGACCGCGAACGAGAGCCGCCCGATGTTCGTCCGCCTGTTCTGGGAGGCGGAAAACAACGGCGATATCCTCGTGCTCGGCGACGCGTGGGAACGATCCTACGGCGAGCTGGAGTTTAAAAAGCTGAAGGAAAACGACCGCCCGATGCCGTGGTATTTCATCGCGACGGATCAAACGGACAGCTTTTGCTTCGGCGTGAAAACGCGGCCGAACGCGTTTGTCTGTTTCCATTATAATAATAATACGATCTGCGCTTCGCTCGACTGCCGCAACGGCGGGTGCGGCGTGGAGCTTCACGGCAGGGAGCTCTGTCTTGCGGCGTTTCTTCTGAAGGAGTATCGGAATACCGACGATTTCGACGCGCTCTGCGATTTCTGCGGCCTGATGTGTCCCGATCCGATCCTGCCGGACGCGCCGGTTTTCGGCAACAACAACTGGTATTACGCTTACGGGAACAGCTCGCGGGAAGAGATTCTTGCCGACGCGCGCATGACCGCGCTGCTTGCGAAGGGACTTCCCGCGCAGGCGTATGAGGTGATCGACGACTGCTGGCAGATCAATTCCTGCGCGGGCCCGTGGCTGCCGAATGAGAAATTCGGCGATATGAAAACGCTCGCGGACGAGATCCATGCCATGGGGCTGAGAGCCGGGATCTGGGTGCGCCTTCTCTACACGAAAGAGGATCTGCCAGAAGGCATGAAGATCCTGCGCGGCGGCAGAAAGTATCTCGATCCCACGGTCGGGGCGGTCAGAGAGCTGATTCGCGCGGATATCCGCCGTATCCGTTCGTGGGGATACGACCTGCTCAAGCATGATTTCACGACCTTCGACCTGTTCGGCGACTGGGGCAAAGAGCTGACCGACGGGATCACGAACGTCCCGCTCTGGCATTTCGCCGACCGCACGAAGACCAACGCCGAGATCGTTCTCGATCTCTATGAGCTGATCCGGGAAGAATGCGGCGATATGCTGATCATCGGCTGCAATACGGTTTCGCACCTGAGCGCAGGTCTTGTGCAGATCTCCCGTACCGGCGACGACACCAGCGGCAAAGATTGGGAGCGCACGAAAAAAATGGGCGTGAATACGCTCGCGTTCCGCCTCGCGCAGAATAAGAAGTTTTACCTCGTCGACGCGGACTGCGTCGGCATCCTCGGCGATCATATCCCGTGGGAGAAGAACCGCCGGTGGCTCAACCTGCTCGCGAAGAGCGATTCCGCGCTGTTCGTCTCCGCGCCGGGTAATATTTCGGAAGAAAAAAGGGCGGACATCGCCGCAGCTTTCGCCGCCGTTCAGACGCCGCACGGCCTGCGGCCGGTCGACCGGTACGAGAACAGAACGCCGGAGGTCTGGGAAGCGGACGGGGAAAGATTTTTTATGTAGGAATGTTTTGTGTGTTGCGCTTTGCGTTTTGCGCTTAGTATGCCCGACCGGGCCGCGCGGCATAGCCGCTGCGGTTGCCGCTGAAAACAGTCCCCCGGACTGTTTTTTTATACGCGTCCATTGCGTGTTGCGATGATCGTGCGCCCGACGCCGATCATCGCGGGAAGCCGGGGAGCTGTCGCAATATGATTATCAGGAATCTACATTGCATGGATCGGCTGCATAAGCTTTGGGCAGGAGACAATTGATTCAACACGCTGCATATGACGAATCACAATAAGTAAAATTTACAGATCGCAAAACGCAACACGCAAAACGCAACACGCAATACGCAATACGCAACACGCAATACGCAACACGCAATACGCAACACGCAAAACGCAACACGCAAAACGCAACACGCAATACGCAATACGCAACACGCAATACGCAACACGCAAAACGCAACACGCAAAACGCAACACGCAATACGCAAAACGCAACACGCAAAACGCAACACGTGCGTTCACCGACTGTATAAAAAATCAGAATTTTGATTGCTAAATACTCTCTTGTATCGTTCAAAACCGGCATGGGAAACTATAATTGTGAAATGTCCACAAATCAATTGTGAATTATTTCCCGTTTTATATGCAGGAAATGTTGAGAAAGTATTTGACATTTCACAAAGGCTATGCTAAAATAACTAATGTAAATCCTCTTGCGCGGCGTCGGAACGGGCCGCTGCAAAAAAAATTGAAAATAGGGCTTGACGAATTGTATCGGATAGTATATAATACTGATACGGTCGGTTCCCGATGCGACTTATGTATATAAATGAGCGAATGCTCTTTATATAAAAAAATCAAAGGAAGGTTCAAAAAATGAAACTTGCAAAGAAAGTTCTCGTTCTTGTAGTTGCGCTTGCTATGATCAGCACTGTCGCTATCTCCGCTTTTGCGGCCAGCAGCCTTGCTGTCAGCTCCGCTACTGCAGCGAACGGCGAAACCGTCACTGTCACTGCTACTCTTAACGGCGCGAAGGGCCTTCAGAGCGGTACGTTCGTACTGACCTGGGATCCCGCTGTTATCGAGTATGTAAGCCAGGCTTCCGAGATCAAGGGCGCTATCCCCGAGGGCGGCAAGCTTGACAGCGGCAAAGAAGCTACTGTTGCGCTTATGTTCACCAACGCGTGTGACGAGGATTCCATCACTCTCGGCACCTTCACCTTCAAGGCGATCGGCGCTGCCGGCACGAAGTCCGACGTTACTATCGCTGTTCTTGACGGCGATATCGACGGTATTGACGAGCCCGCTGCTGCGACCGGCACCGTGACCATCGAAGAGAAGAAGGTAGAGCCCCCCGTGGAAGACACCACCAAGGCTCCCGATGTAACTCCGAGCACTGACGACACCACCACCAAGAAGGCTGACGACACCACCAAGAAGGCCAACGGCGGCTCCATCCCCGCGACCGGCGATGCTGGTATCGCTGTTGCTGCTGCTCTTGTAGTTCTTGCCGGCGCTGCGTTCGTAGCTTCCAAGAAGTCCAAGTAAGCAAAGACTTAATTGAGCAAACCGAAAGGGGTCTGCCGTAAGGCAGGTCCCTTTTTCGGTTACATGAGCGCCGACGCGCCCGGGAGGAACGAAGCTATATGAAAATCGCGGCTCTGATATTATCCGTTATGTGCGACGCGGTCGCGCTGTATTTTTTGCTGCGGCTTGCCGCGGGGAAATCCCTGACTGCGCTGATCGCGGAGGGGTATTTGTATATCACGGGCTATCGCCGACGTTTCTCAAAACGGAAAGAATATGAAAGGTATTTCGCCGAGCGTTCGGCGGAGAATGAAAAGCCGTTTTCTCTGCCCGAAAAATTCACGCCGCGCGCGCCTCTGACTGCGGAAGCCTGCGGTGAAATGCCGGTGTATATTTTCAACGGGGGAAAGGGCGATAAAAGAGTATTCTACCTGCACGGCGGCGCTTATCTGAACCGGCCGCAGAAGATGCACTGGCGGTTTCTGGACGGGCTCGCGACGCGGACCGGCTGTGAGATCGTTGTGCCGCTTTATCCGCTGCTGCCGAAGCATACCGGCGAGGAGACCTTTTCTCTCGTCCGTGATTTTTATCTTGACATCACCGCGGACGGGAAAGAAACCGTATTGATGGGCGATTCCTCCGGCGGCGGACTTGCCGCGGCGATCGCGATCTCCGGTGTGCCCGCGCCGTCGAAGATCATTCTTTTGTCGCCGTGGACGGACGTTTCGATGAGTAACCCGGCGTTGACGCAATACGATCACGATCCGCTCTGCGCGCTTTACGGGCTGAAAAGACTCGGCAGACTATGGGCGAAGGACTGCGGCGTTGACGACGAACGCGTCTCGCCCGTAAACGGAGATTTGTCCGCGCTTCGGAACGTGACGGTTTTCGCGGGCGAAAGAGAGCTGATCTATCCGGATATCAGGCGTTTCTGCGATCGGATCCCAGAATCGGAGCTGATCGTCGGCAAAAACCTGCACCATGTCTATCCGCTCTATCCCACGCCGGAAGCGAAGAAAGCGTTGAAGATGATTGTTGATAAATTCTGATTTGTCGCGCAGCGACAAATCAGAATTTAGTCCCGAGTTTCGAGGTCTCCGCTGCCCGCTCCGGTCGGTGCTTCTGCGGCAAGCCGCAGAGATCCCCACCGGGGATCCGCACCCCGAGTCCCGAGGCGATAATTTTCAGTCAGAATAATAAATGGAA
>JAFRPB010000026.1 GCA_017429345.1 Clostridia bacterium
CGCACCTTGCTTGCATCTTTTCCGTCATATCGCCCAAAAATCCCTTGAAAGGCGACAGCCTTCCTGCGGTCTTTTTGAACAATCTGACGAAAAATCTGACGGCGCAATCTGCGCACCGGAATTAATCAGCGCTTACTTAGGTAACAACCTATGGCGCACAGCATATATTTGACAAGGCTATTGCCTAATGCCCAATGCCTGATGCCTGTAAAATCCTGATTCAACGGCCTCGCCGTTGAATCGGATTTTACATTCTCATTATACCACCTTTTTTTGAAATATTATTCCTGATTCGAATATTTCCACTTGACGGAAAAGAAAATTAATTATATACTGAATCATATAGTATGGGAAAGGATGGTTTGAATGGTTCAGGTTTCCGCGTTTTTCTCGAAAATGATCGCATATATCACCGTCGTCTTTCTGCTGATCGGCGCGTTTCTCGGCGCGGGGAAGGTCGATCTCCCCGAGCTGCCAGAGACCGCCGACGCTTCCTTCGCGGAGGAAGCATATCCCGCGCAATATAAAAAGACGGTCTCCTCCCCCGCGGTGCGGGACCTGGCCCGCCTTCTCGACGCGGACGCCTCCTTCCCGATCCCGGGGATCCCCTACGCGGCGGTCGCAACGGACGGCGGCGCGATCTCCCTTTGCGACTCGATGACGCCCCAGGGCGTATGCTTCGCGGGCGAGAACGGGGAATACCTGCTGATCTCCGCCTACTGCAACGACGAGGCGTTTGAAAATTCCGTATATCATAAAGATATCGCCGAGGAAAAACACGAATCCGTGATCTATATCCTCGACGCTTCGGACGGCGCGCTGCTCTCGACCGCGACGGTGGACAGCTACAGCGCTGCGGCGAAGGCGAACAAGACCGGCGCGCCGCCCCACGCGGGCGGGATCGCGTATCTCGACGGTTATCTCTGGATCGCGAAGACCAACGGTATTTTAGCGGTCGATCTTGCGCAGATCGAAGCGCTCGCCGAAAGCGGCGAAAAGACCGGACGGCTGCGCTGCGCCGCGGCGAAAGAGACGTTTTTCGGCACGGACGGCGAAGAGATCGCCGAATACTGCTCCGACGAGGCGATCAGCGCTTTCCGGCTCGACACGCGCGCCTCTTTCATGTCGGACTATAACGGTCTTCTGCTCGTCGGCGAGTATCAGACCGAGGATACGGCGGCGCTCGCCGCCTATGAGATCGCGTTCGGCGATGGCGGGATGACGATGAGAGAACAATTCCGCGCCGAGATCCCGCTGCACGCGCAGGGCGCGTATATCCTCGACCGGGACGGCGAGACGTATCTGTTCGTCACCTGCTCCAACGGGGCGCGGTGGACCGGCGAGCTCTCCGTTTACCGCCTGTCGGTCGACGGAGCGAACGCCGAAAAGACCGCCCTCGCGGCAAAGATCCCCCTGCCGAACCTCTGCGAGGATCTCGACGTAAAGGACGGGAAACTGTATATCTGCTACGAATCCGCGGCGAACGTGTATTACGCGTGGCCCGAGGCTGCGGACCGCTCCCTGCTCCCCTGCGACCGCGTCACCGCGATCGACATCGGCGGGCTGCTCGGTTGATCGATCAAAAACCGGCAATGCCCGCTTGACGTGCATTGCCGGTAAACGATAGAAAACAACCGTGTTCAACAGCGGGAGAGAAGATAGATGCAGTATTGATTCATACTGATCCCCTCCTCCCGCGAACGCTCCGCAAGATGCTTATGCAGGGATTTTGGCATACGGAGACGGAACTGTCCGGAATACTCCGCCGCGTCAAAGGCGTCGGGGATCTTTCTGCCGTCTTCCGCCGCGGCATATATCCACGCTCTTCTTGCGTCCTCTCCGTTGACAATCGCCTCTTCAACGTTCGCCCCGCAGGAAATGCAGCCGGGCAGATCGGGGAAGGAGACGACGTATCCGCCTTCCTCATCCTCAATCAGCTCAAATCTGTACTTTTTTTTCATATATTCTTCGACGACGGCTTCAATTTCAGTCTTTTTCATTCAGATTCGCCTCCACAATTTCTTTTACCATAATAACGTATGTTTTTTTGATCGGTTCATGCTTCGGGACCGTGATCGGATAGCATCCGTCCTTCCGGAACGTATAATGACTGCTTCCGCTCCGCGGCGCGGTCATCGTCTATCCGTAATACTCAAGGACTTTTTTCAATTCATCAAATCGCAGATCTTTTGACAGCGAAAGTATCTCACTGATCAGTTTATCGAATTTTGACATAATTATTCCCCGGTGATTTGTTCTTGTAATTATTATATATGATACCGCATACGGTGTCAAGTATTTCAATTGAGATTTTTTATTTCGGAAATGAGGTTTTTTATGAACGACACGATCGCAAAAGCCCGGGATCTTCTCGGCACGGTGCGCCGTTACTGGAGCACGCCCCCCGAGGGCCGTTATATGACCTATAAGGAAATCCTTTCGCTCTCCTTCGGCGGCAACGGCGTGCGGATAATCACGTATTATCTCATGAGCCTGATGGTCTCGGTGGGCAACGCCTTCATCGGCAACACGATCGGCATCCCCCCCGGGCAGATCTACGTGATCTGGCTGATCAGCGTGTTTTCGAGCTTTCCGCTGACGGCGCTGCGGGCGCGCATGATCGACACCACCCGCTCGATGAAGGGCAAATACCGTCCGTATCTGCTCACGATGGGCCTGCCGACGACGGTCCTCGCGTGCCTTTACGTCTGGATGCCCTACGAGCACATGTCCCTGTTCTTCAAATGCGCGACGGTGCTGGTGTTCAATATCTCTTTCCAGTTTTTCTATAACTTCTACGCCGACGCCTACGACAGTCTGATCAACGTGCTCTCGCCCAACAGCATCGAGCGCTCGGACGTGCTCTCGATCCGCTCGGTAGTCGAGAACTTCGCCCCCTCGGTCATGAATTTCGCGGTGCCGCTGGCGGCGAAAGCCATCACCGGCGAGAATACCCTGTTCGATCTGCGCGTGTTCCGGTATATCTACCCGCCGGTGTTCGTTCTCGGCTTCCTCGTCTCGATGCTGGTCTACGTCAACACGGAGGAAAAGATCGTTCAGGCGAAGACCCACGTGGCGCATATGAAATTCCTCGACGCGCTGCGGGCGGTCGCGCACAACAAATACTTCTGGGTGATCTCCCTGGCCGGGTGGCTGGGCTTTCTCGAGGGCTCGTTCGGCAACATCATCCAGTGGATGTATAACTATCAGAACGCCTGCACGGCGGCGCAGTATTCGATCATCACCCTCATTTCGGGCAACGCCTCGTTCTGGCCGAACCTGATCGCGCCCTTCGCGATCCGCCGCTTCGGCAAACAGAAGGTGCTGATCTTCTCGAACGCGCTGAATATCTTCTTTATCGCGACGATGCTGCCCGTCACGAGAAACACCGGCAGCCCGTATATCATCTGGATGCTGCTGACCTGCCTGTTCATGAACACCTTCATGACCGCCCTGGGCTCGCTGCTCACGCCCAGCGTTAACGCGGATATCCGCGACTATCAGCACTATATCACCGGCGAGCGCATCGACGGCATGTTCGCGACGGTGGGCCTGATCGGCACGGCGATCTCGCTGATGACGAGCTCGATCCTGCCCACGCTCTACGACCGCGCGGGCCTCAACGAGACCGTCGCCGCCTCGCTCGGCTACACGAACAGCTACGACGTACTGTATAACCAGCACTATTTCGTGCGCATCTGCAGCGTGCTGATCATCGCCTCGATCGTCGGCGCGGTGCTGAACGTGATCCCCTATTTCTTCTACGACCTCTCCGAGACGGATCAGAAGGGCATGATCGCCGTGCTGAAGATCCGCGCGATGTTCGAGGACCGGGACAACGACAATCTGACCGACGAGCGCAAAGCCGAGGCGGAACAGATCATCGCCGACGCCCGCGAATACTGCGAGAAAGACCCGGCGCCCCTTTCGAAAGCGCACGGCAAAGCCGGACGGCGGGAAAACAAGGCGCTGCGCAGCGAAAACGAGAAGATCCTCATCGCCCGCCGCGTGCGCGACGAGCTGAACAAATACACGACCGAGCAAGGGTTACTGCAGCTTGATATCGCGCAGAAGCTCACCGCTGCGGGTCCCGACGGTTACGGGCAGGTCGAGCTGCCCGACGCGAACACCTTAAAGGCGCTGCCGAAGACCACCGAGCAGGAAAAACAGACGCGCCGCCGCCTGCTGATGCTGCTCGGCGACGTCAAAGCCGCGCAGAAGGCGATGAAGAAGGATTTCCCCAACGGGATCGTGCCGTTTGACGAGGCGATCTTCGACCGGCTTTTCAAGAGCGAATACGAAAACGAAGTGCAGATCAGCGAGATGCTGAAGAAGCTGCGCGCCGCGAAGGACAGCAAAAGCGCCGAGCGGGTCGCAGAATACAATCAGCAGCTGCGCGCCCTGCAGAAGGCGCGCACGCAGATCGGCAAGGATATCAAGACCGCCCAGAACGAAAGCGCGGCGTATTACCGCGCCGCGAAGCCCTACCTCGACGCGCTGAAGACCATCCGCGAGGCGGGGGATTATGAGGAGTGTAAATTCTGATTTATCGGGGTATTTCCCGCGGCGTTGGGCGACAATTTGTAGGGGCGGGCATGACCGCCCGATCGACGGCGAAGGCATCCCCACCCTTGCGGTGGGGGTGGCGAGGCGGAGAAATTGTATATTTTTCAATAGATTTAACCGTTTTGCATTTTTCGCCCGTCCAAAAAGGACGGGA
>JAFRPB010000027.1 GCA_017429345.1 Clostridia bacterium
CCATTTTCGCCTCGTTCGCTTTCCTCTGTCGGAAAGCAGCTTTGAAACTATCATCACTAATTTACCTGCCAATACCTTTCCTCCGAATGAAATCAAAAAGCTCTATGCTATGCGTTGGGGAATCGAGACTTCTTTCAGAGATTTGAAATACACGATCGGTCTGCTTCATTTCCACGCAAAAAAGGTGGACTACATCCTTCAGGAAATCTTTGCTCGTCTCATTATGTACAACTTCTCTGAATTGATTACCTCGCACGTAGTCATCCAAAATGGAAACCGACTTTATGAGTACAAAGTCTGTTTTTCCTCAGCTGCACATATCTGCAAATCTTTCTTGTTCGGTTCTGTAGATCCACCCGACGTTGAAACCCTGATCGGTAAGTTTATCCTACCTGTCCGTCCTGATCGGTCAAGGGCTCGTATCCTCTTCAGAAAAGGAGCGGTGAGTTTCACGTATAGAGTAGCATAATTCTTCTGAAAAGAAAACCCTTTTTGACAGACTTTTTTGCCTGTCTGTTTCCTTATGTCTTCTTTTTTAAACACATATCCTTTCCCGCTTTTCGAGTTCGGATATGTGTTTCTTTTTCTCTTAGACTGTTATCTTAATGACATTGGGCTCCTGCCGCAGCCTTTTCAGGGTCTCCGCAAAAAAAGTACTCATATGCGCATCGCCTCCCTTATACAGTTTAGCGAAAACAAGAAGGAAGGCAAGTACAAAAACAGAATTTTCGGATTTATACAGGTTCCATTCCGGAACCTTCTTTGGTTTATAACAGAAAAACACACCCTTTCGATTATAAGGTCAAGCAAAATTCACACATACGAAACCATAGATGGCATAGTAAAAAAGTCCCGGCGGCGGAGCGAAACTGCTCCGCCGCCGAACTTTTAAAGCCGAACGTTTAAAACTGTCAAGGTAAAGTTATTGCAGAATGCGCCGTGCGGCGCCGCGCGTTCAGAATCGGAGGGCGGAGAAGAGAGTCTTGAACAGCGCGATGATATACTTCAGGAAATAGGCAAAATGCTCGGAGTCATCGACCGTGCTCGAATCGGAGAGGAACAGGTTCATTGCCGCTTCGTCGTTTCTGTCAAACAGATCGAAATAGGTCACGATCTCAGTCTCGTAGGTATCGGGCCGGGACTCGTCGAGGGTGATGAGCCGCACGCCCTCCTCCTCGCTGTTATAGGACCGGAAGCCGACGCCCGGCGTGTTGACGAGGTCGACGCCCTTATAATTGAACTCGTAGGAATTTACATGGTCGTGACCGAAGAACATCGCCATGACGTCGCCGCGCTCCAGCACGGCGTCAAACTGTCCGTTGGTATAATTCGGCGGACACGGCGTTTCGGCGAGCGTACCCTTCGCGCCTTCCGGGAGCGTATAATATTTTCCGTTGTGGCCGACGCTGCCCTCGACCCAAGCGTCGTGTTCCTCCAGCGCGTCCCAGATCTCGGGGATCACGATGTGCTGGAACATCAGCGACGGGATCTTTTTGCCGTTTTCCCGTTCCAGCCGTTCGGACGCGGACTTGTACCATTCGATCTGTTTTTTCGTCACGCAGCCGTAACCGCCCAGATCGTTCTCGTTATTATAGGTCCCCGAATCGATCATCCAGATGTTGCTGACCATCACGTTTTTATCCGCGGAGGAATAGATCGGAACGTAGTAGGTGCCGAGATTGCTTTCGCCGAAGTCCTCGCCCGCGCAGCCGATGAAGCATTTGTACCGTTCATACACAGACATCTGATACGCCTTGTCCGCCGTCGTTCTTTCGTCGTCGTGATTGCCGTAGACCATCACGACGGGCGTGCCGAGGCGCTCAAACATCGACATGAATTCATTGATCGCCAGCGCGGCGTAAGGTTTTACAAGCGAGGTGCTGGCAATGTTGTCGCCCGTGAGGACGATCAGATCGACCGGGTAATCGGCCAGGACTTTTTCCAGCACTTTTTTTGTAATTGTTTTCATCGGGTAATAATCCTGAATGTCGGAGATCTGCATAATGCGGAATTTCCCGTCTTCGCCGTATTGCAGATGGGTATCGGCTTCTTCGCTTGTTTTTGCGAAGGCGGTCAGGCTGACGGCAGAACAAACAATTGCGATACTGAGAATAATCGCGGCAATTTTCTTGAACATGGCAATTCCTCCTTTTTTATTATAATATCATTTCCGTCTCAAAAAATCAACGGCAAAACCGTAATACCGCATCAGAATTTCTCACCGGTACTTAAGGCAACACCGCACAAATGCGAATGCGCGTCTTGCTTGATCTTTGTTCCGTCATCTTGCACAGCTTTTCCTTGACAACCGTCAGGTTGCCTGCGAAAAATCTGTACAACCTGACAAAAAAATCTACTGCGCAATCCGCACGCCCGAATTGTGCGGTATTGCCTTAAACAATGGTCTTTAGCGGAACAACTGTTCTTTTCTCCTTTCACCGAGGCAGCGTTACCGTCAGGTCCCGGTAAAAACAATTGTATATGGATTTAAGTCCCTTCATTCGCACCGTTTCGGGTGTTCATTACGGATTCAGCGCAGTGAACACTTTTTTATATTTATGAGATCCGTTTTGAACACTTGCACAAAAAATCCGCAGCGGCGAAATGCCTCTGCGGATTTTTCTTCTCTTCCGTCCGGTCCGGGAGACCGTCGGCAGGCGCGCTGTCCGCCCGTCCGGATCGCGCGGCGTCGTCTTCAGCGAACGGGCGCGGGAGCCGTCAGTCCGTCCCGACGACGCGCGGCAGACGTGCGGAAAGCCGAGCCTTCAGGTCTTCGTACCGCAGGCGCTTTTCTTCCTTTGTGAAATGCGTTTCGCGGAACTGCTCCGGGCAGTTATCGTAATTCAGAACGGTATCGCCGAACTGCTCGCTCGTCAGATCGAACGTGCAGGGGCCGACGACGTTGAAGCAGTGGAAATTGCCGTCGCCCAGCGGCACGCCGTATACCCTGCCGCCGAAAAGATCCTGCATCAGAAACGCCGTGATCGAGCACTGCCCGAGCGTTTTATTGTCCGGCGTCCAGTCCGGACGCATCCGCGGCGCGCAGGTCTCGGCGCACCAGACTTCCGTTAAGAGATCGTAAAGATCGCGCGGCGTCAGACCGTGTTTTTCTTTGACATCGGCTGTTTCCCAGCAGTAAAAATTGTATTGACTCATTTTTTCGTTATTCAAATCAGCTCACCTCTGTCCCTGCCGGTCGGATCGGATGGCGGATCACAGTTTTCCATTTATCCGGCGCGACCCTGCGGGGATCGGACAGATAGATCTCGTGATGCATACGATTTTCACCGAAGTCGTTCACATAGCCGTTCTCCGCAAGGAACGCATCCATCAGCGCTACCGTCGCAGGCTCGTCGTCATACGGTCCGGAATGCATGATCTGAACGCAGATCCCCTCGTCGATCGTCAGAAATTTCGCCGATGAGCAATCCGTTTTCTTTTTCTTTTCCGCCGTATCGACCGCCCATCTGAAGTGTTCCGCGGTGATGAACTCCGGAAGGCGGATAACCGAGATCCAGCAGAGCGCCGATTTGTCCGCATAGTCGAACCCGTCGACGCCCTCCTGCCGCCAGAACCCCTCCAGCGGCGGTACGACGTAATCGTAAAAGCCCTCAATGCGGTAGCCGGTCTTATAGCTCATTTTCAGCGTATAAGCTACGGCGTACAGCACGCCGATCGCCCGGCTGTAGGCTCCGCCCTGCTCGTTAGGGTCGCCTTTTCCCTGGACGGCGATATAATTCGCCGGCGGGACCGTTATGATCTCCGGTTTATTTTTCGGCAGATAGAATTCTTTGTACTCCTTTTTGAAATCGAACGCCATATACATTCCTCCGTCATGTCATCAGCATAGATCTGCCGTTTCGGCGGCCCGGACGGACACGATATATCCTTTTGTTTCTTCCCGTTCAGTTTTCTATAATGTTTATATTCGTGCTCTGCGGGTCGAAGATGCTGCCTTTGCCGCCGCGGAACTCCTCCGTCACGTTGATAAGGCGCACAGTCAGCGGTTCCTCGGCGGAGCCTTCCACGAGAGAACTCTTCTCAAGCCCGGTAAAACGGACGTTATCGAATGTGAGCTCCCGCAGCCGGTCGCCCGACTGAAGATCCCCCGTCGAATCTGCGTGATAGTACAGCACGTCGCCGGCGTTTTCCACGATCATATTCCGGAAGACGATATTCCGCGAATGCTCTTGCGCGGGGAAGCTTTCGCTGGCGAAAAAGATCATCAGGGAGATCAGGTTGTGCCGTCCCGCCTCCCGGGGCAGGACCTCCGTTTTCGATTTGACGATCGTCATACGGTGCGGGTAATAGCCGGGGCCGTAGACGTGGCAGTTTTCGACGAGAATATTGACGCCGCCGATGCGGAACGCCTGACAGGAGGAATTCAGCACGCAGTTGTTGACGTGCAGATCCCGGATATTGATCCCCGCAATGCAGTCGTCCCCGGTGCGGAACACGCAGCGCTCGATCCGGGTGCGCTCGCAGAAATGCAGATGGATGCCGTCGCTGCCGCCAAGACACGTCACGTCCGTCATCGACACGTCGGCGCAGGCGTCCAGCTGATGCATGAAATTCCCGCTGTGCTGAATTGTATACCCCTTCAGCGTAACGTGCCTGCAGTTGGACAGAAAAACGCCGTGCGGCCCCCGCAGGCCCTCTTCGCCGTCCCCGTCCCAGCAGTTCTGCCCGTCGATCACGCTTCCCGGCTCGCCGATGATCGAGATATTCTCCTCCCCATAGGCGGAGAGCATCGCTCTGCGGTATTCGGCGCGTTTTTGATAACCGAAATACTGCGGGATCATTTCGATATCCGTGCGCAGATTCACGCCCGCCGGCACGTCGAACACGGCGTAATCATCGCAGTGTTCGCTGCCCAGCAGCACCGCGCCGCTTTCCAGATACACCGTCGTATCCGAATGCAGCAGCAGACCCGCGGCGAGGTAGGTCCCCCGCGGGAATACCACCGTTCCGCCGCCGTTTTTGCAAAGGTCGAGGACTTTCTGGATCGCCTCCGTCTGCGGAAACCCCGCGTCCGGCGCGACGCCGTGATCGGTCAGTCGATAGATCATCGGGAACACCCTTTCTCAAAAATCATTCCGTATTGATTATACCGTCCCGTTCATATGATTGCAACCGAAAATAAAAAAAAGGTCCTTTAGGGATCGTTGCGTCGGGCCGTTCCTGATTTCCTTTTTCTTTAAGGGCGTGCAGTGCTGTCTGAAAGACGACCGCCCCGGCGGCCGAAGCGCAGGGGCGGCGTTTGTTTCCGACCGGTTATAAGGCTTTGCCCGTCTGACCGGCGAATGACGGCGCCGACTGTTCCGCCGCGCCGGAAGACCATTCGGGAGATGTCCCGTTCTCCGCCGCGGCGCCGGGTCCGACGCCGGATCTCCTGCCGGGCGCTTTTTGCGTTCCTTCGGCGGAGTCTTCACCTTCGGCGGTTTCGGATTTCATCCGTCTGCCGTGTTTTTTCCCGGAGAACTGCCCGTTTTCTGACTCGTCTGCCGTGCCGTCGGCTTTGCTCCGGGCGTTTTCCTTCGCCGCCGCGTGTTCCTCGGCGGTTTGCACCGTCTTATCGATCACTTCGCCCGTCAGCGCGTCGATTCGATAGGAATAATAAGCGCCGTCCGAGGAGAAGCGCACCTTGTAAACGACCGTACCGTCCTCGGTTTCGGAAACGCGGGATCTGATTCTGCCCGCCTCTTCCGCCGTTACGCCGGCGTCCTTCAGCGCCGCCTCCTTCGCCGCATCCTTGCCGACGGCGTTCTCCGGCTCGGCAACCTTTTCTTTTTTGCCGTGCGATTTCCGCTTTTCGGTCTGCGCCGCTTCTTCCGTCGCCTCCTGCGCGGTTTCGGCTGCCGAAGCTGCGACGGCGGAAACCGTGAACACGGAAACGCACGTCACTGCGGCAAGCGCCAGTGCGAGAATTCTGTTTGCTTTCATTTTGATTGCTCCTTTTCGTTTTATTGCGGACCGGCCGTGCCCGCCGGTATTATCATAACAGACCCGCAAGACGGAAATCCCCGAGGAACGACAGCAAAAAATACGAAAAACATACGAAATCCTTCGTACGGATTGCCGCAGTTTCCGGCGGAGAAAACAATTGATTTTCGCTTTTTGTGCTGATATAATGGAAACAGATTCGGAAGGGAGATGATTTCCCGTGCAGGAAGAAAAAAAACGCGTCTACGTAGCGGACGACGACGACAACATCCGTCAGATCGTGAAAACGTTTTTAAGCAGCGACGGGTACGAGGTGGAGGACTTTCCCACCGGCGATCTGCTGCTGGAACGGTTTGAGGATCGCCACTGCGATCTGGCGATCCTGGACGTAATGATGCCGGGCTCCGACGGCTTCAAAATCTGCACCGCGTTGCGGGAGAGAAGCACGGTGCCGATCATCATGCTCACAGCGCGCGATTCGGAAAACGATTACGCGATGGGACTCGGCCTCGGCAGCGACGATTATATCACAAAACCGTTTTCGGCGATGGCGCTGATGCTGCGCGTGCGGGCGCTGTTCCGCCGTGTGGAATTCGAGAGCAGGAAATACGCGTCCGAGGATACGCCGGAACAAAAAATCGGCAATCTGACGCTCGACGAAGACCGCCATCGGATCTTATGCGGCGACCGGCCGCTGGCGCTGACGCCGACGGAATATGAGGTTTTAAAATATCTGATGCTTCACGCGGACCGCCCGGTCTCCCGCGAGGAGCTGCTGAATACCGTATGGGGCTACGAAACCGCCGTGGAGACCCGCGCGACGGACGACACCGTGCGCCGCCTGCGGCAGAAGCTGGACGGCGGCGGCGTGAATATCGCGGCGGTGTGGGGCTACGGCTTCCGGCTGGAGGAGATCGGATGAAGCACAAATGGCATATCAAAACGCACATGCTCTCGGCGCTCATCGGTCTTACAGGCGCGGTGCTGCTGACGGTAGCGCTGGTCTTCAATCTCTCGATGTACGGTTTTATCCGCTCACGGGTATCCGCGCAGCTCTCCGGCGTCTCGCAGAGCGCGTCGGAGGAGCGCAGAGACGGCGGGCGCGGTCAGAAGGATCAGGGCGCGAAAGAGAATAATAAAGAACGGTTTGACGAACATGCGGATCGCGTCATCGGGACCCGCGGAAGCGCCGTATTGCTGACCGCCGACGGCGAAATGGTCTCGAATCTGCACGGAGACGAAACGGCTGCGGACGACCTTTCCGCGTGGTACTGTGAATCTGCCGGGACCGGTCCCGTTCAGAACAAGGTGGTTTTTCTTGAGAACGGAACTTACGTCGTTTCGACGGCGGAGGACCCGGTGACCGACGGGCAGATCCTTCTTACATACGTGGACGTGACGAGCGTAACGGCGTTTGCCCGGCAGATCAATCTCGTGCTTTTGCTGGTGATCCTTGCCGCCGTTCTGATCTCCGTTCTGCTCAGCCGCCGCATCGCCCGCTCGTTCGTCGAACCGGTGCGAAGCCTTTCGGACTTTGCCGGGGAGATCGGCGGCGGCAATCTTGAGCCGCGGGAGCTGACCTTCCGGGACGTGGAATTCGACGCGCTGGCGTGCTCCATGAACCGCATGGCGTCCGATCTGCGGCAGGCACGGCAGAAGCAGGAGGTCTTTTTCCAGAACGTTTCCCACGAGCTGCGCACGCCGCTGACCTCGATCCGCGGGAACGCGGAGGGGATCGTCTGCGGTCTGATGGAGCCGCAGCAGGCGGCAAAGGTCATTCTTGCCGAGTCGGATAAGCTCGGCGGACTGGTCGAGGATATTCTGTTTCTGTCCCGCGCGGGAAAAGGAAAAACGGTCGCCGACGTTCCGTCGGTCGACCTGCGGGAAATCTTCTCCCTGTGCGTATCGGAACAGCGCACGGAGGCGGACGGCAGGGGCGTTTCCTTTGTATTTGATTTCGATGAATCGCCCGTTCTGCTGCCAGTCCGGGAGCAGGACGCGGAGCGCATGATCGGCAATCTCATTTCCAATGCGATCCGGTACGCCGGAAGCACGGTGACGCTGCGCTGCCGGAACGAGACGGACGGGGTATTTCTTGCCGTAGAGGACGACGGTCCCGGTGTGACGGCGGAGGATCTGCCCCGCGTGTTTGAACGGATGTATAAAGGAAAGGGCGGCAGGCACGGCATCGGTCTTGCGATTGCTCAGACCGTCGCGCAAGACTGCGGCGGAGAGATCTCCGTGCGCAACGCGGGCGGCGCCGTGTTTGAGGCACGCTTCCCCCGTATACGTTAGCGCAAGTCCCAGGTTTTCGGTTCTCAGTTTAAACATTTCACTGTTTACTGTTCACATCTCACCGTTCACTGATTCAGCCACGTCGGGCGTCAGCCCGACTTTTTCGTATGTTTTTCGCAAATTCCGCTCCTGTTTTTCGGAGATATTCGCCCGACGGTTATGCTATAATCGAGCCACAAAACAGATTCAGGAGGGAAACATCATGAAACACAACGTTATCAGATTACTCATTCCGATCCTTTGCGCCGCCGTTCTCTTTACCGGATGCGCATCGGCGCAGACGGCAAATTCCGGTTCGGCGATCCCCGCCGGGCAGGCGGCGAACGGTGAAAACGTCGCCGCGGATACGGTGATCGCGGACGTCGCCGTCTCATCCGGCGCAAACGGGACCGCCGCGGAGGATACGGCTTCCGAATCGTCCGCTTCCGGGGAATTCTCCGACGCGTTCTCCGCGAGAGATCTCAGCGCGGAATACGACGATGAGGTCATTTCGCTTGAGCTGACCGGTTCCGGCGCAGCGGCTTCTTCGGGCAAGGTCGCCGTCTCCGGCTCGAACGTCGTGATCACCGGGGCAGGCACCTATCTGATCTCCGGCACGCTTCAGAACGGCAGCGTCATCGTTGACGCGGATAAAGATGATAAGGTCCAGCTCGTGCTGAACGGCGTCGTCATTCATTCCGATACCTACGCCGCGATCTATGTAAAGCAAGCGGATAAGGTATTTATTACGCTTGCGGAGGGGTCGCAGAACACGCTCTCGAACGGCGGGAGCTTCACGCAGCAGGACGACAGCAACGTGGACGCGGTAATTTTTTCAAAGGACGATATCACTCTGAACGGTACGGGTTCCCTGACGGTGGAATCGCCCGCGGGTCACGGGATCGTCGGCAAGGACGAGGTAACGGTCACGGGCGGCGTATATACGGTCAGCGCGGCAAAGTGCGCGATCCGGGCGAACGACAGTATCGCGATCGCGGACGGCACGTTTACGCTCACGGCGGGCACGGACGGTCTGCACGCCGAAAACGATGACGACGATACGCTCGGGAACATCTATATCTCCGGGGGTTCGTTTATCATCCGCGTTTATGACGACGCGATCCACGCGAACACGATGCTTCAGATCGACGGGGGCAGCTTCGACATCACCGGCGCGGAAGGGCTGGAGGCGACCTATATCCGGATCAACGGCGGCGACATTTCCGTCAGCGCTTCGGACGACGGCGTCAACGCGGCGCTGAAATCCGCCGCCTATACGCCCACCGTGGAGATCAACGGCGGAACGCTGACGATCGTGATGGGATCGGGCGATACGGACGGAATTGATTCCAACGGCAATCTCATCATTACCGGCGGCACGGTCGATATCACCGGTCAGTCTGCCGTCGATTACGACGGAGCGGGACAATATACCGGCGGCGTGATCATCATCAACGGGCAGCAGGTCGGCTCGCTCCCGAACCAGATGATGGGCGGCGGCATGATGGGCGGCAAATACCGGCGCGGCTGAACAAGGTTTAAACGAATCGAAAAAATCCGCAGCGGCGCAATGCCGCTGCGGACTTTTTCGATTCTCTTTGATTCGCACCGCCCCGCGCGTTACGGCGACTGCTCCAGACCTGCGAGATATTCCGAGAGAATGCTGTTCCTGCGCTCGGCGAGCTCGTAATACATCTGCGCGCGCTTTTTCCTGTTGATCGGCCAGAACAGCTTCGGGATGATGCCGAGCGCGCCGGTGATCGTGGGCATGATCGCGCAGAGAATGAATTCCCAGCGCTTTGTTTTTTCGCTCTGCGTGCCGATCTTCAGGCCCTGCACGTAACCGATCTTTTTCATCATGATCTGAAATACGGAGTTTTTTATCACGTTCTGCAGCTTGAGAACCAGGCTCTTTGCGACGCCCGTGGTGGCCTCCATGCGGTAGCCGCTTTTCCACTCGCAGTAATCCATGGCCTCGTTCCACAGATCCGCGTTGATGACCTTGTTGACGCCGAACAGCAGCTTTGCGAACACCTCGCGAAAGCCGTATACGACGAGCATGGGTTTGAGCTTTTTATAATTATTGTTGATGATGCCCGCAAGGAAGAAGCACAGACAGACCATGTCGCCGTATACGTCGGCGCCCACCCACAGAGCCTTGGACGAAAACCGCCTGCGCAGGGGCGAGACGAACGCGTATGAAATGCTGCCGACCGGCCCCGACACAAGCCCCGCCAGCGCCAGCGAGGAGTTGATCATCGTATCGGCGCCGTGAACGTCGATCCAGTAATCCCGCTCCGCCATGCCGAGGGAAAAGTTGCCGAAAAACTCGGAGAGCGCCATCAGCAGCACCGGATAGTTTTTAACGATGGCGAGGAATCCCTGTTTCAGCTCGGGACGCTCCAGCGTCTGCGGGACGCGCTCCTTCGACACCAAAAAGAACCAGAACGTGAAGGCGGACGAAACCACCGCGCACCCCGCGCCCATAAAGAGAAAGATGGACCGCAGGCGCACGTTCCACCGCCCGGTAGTGACGAAATCGTAGAGGATGCCGAGAATAAAGCTCGGCATGTCCTCGCCCATATAACCGGTCAGGAGCTCCGCCAGCGTGATGAGCCGGACACGCTCGTTCGGGTTGGGCGTGATCGTGCTCATATAGCCGCTTTTGGCGATGCCGGTAAACGTGCCCGCCGTTTCCGTGATCACGTTGAACAGAAAGAAAAAGATCAGCTTCGGGATATAGGTGCCCGCCGTATTCGGGAAGAAATAGGGCAGGAACCAGTACAAAAGACCGATCAGGCTCAAAGGGATCTGCATCAGTATCAGATACGGACGGAATTTTCCCAGCCGCGTTCTGGTATTGTCCACGACGGCGGAAATAAAGATATCGTTGATCACGTCCCACGCGCCGGTGAACAGATTCACGATGGCGGAAATGCCGAAGTCGATCTTCACGACGTCCCAGATAAACCGGTCCTTGAAGCCGTTGATATTGAAGGAGTTGGACCAGTCGTTGAACAGATACGCCACGGTCTCCTTCGTGCCGACGTAGTTATAGCTGCGGAACAGATTCCCGTCCGGGCGTTCCTTTTGGGCAGCCGTTTGCTGCGGCGCCTGATCTTCCATTTCCGTCACCTCCGTTCACCCGCGGACTTACGTCCGTTTTTTTATAAAACATAATGAAAAAGCATATCGGAATCAACGACCCGGCCCCGGTCAGACGCCCGGGCGAGGTCCCGGTACGCGTTTTTATGCGAACCGATCCTTGATAAACCCGTCCACCGTTTCCCAGTACCGCGCGGGGTCCTTAAAGACCGACTCCGCATGCCCCGCGCCCTCGATCGCCTGCTTCGCCTTCGGCGCCGCGCAGGCCTCGTAAAGCCGGTCCATCATCTCAAACGGCACGAAGTCGTCCGCCGTGCCGTGCAGGAACACCGTGGGCGTAACGCTGCGCTTTACGGCGTCGAGCGGCACGTTTTTGCGGATGTCAAAATTCCCGCGCAGGATCGACGCCGCGTTCACGGCGTACAGCAGCGGAAACGCGGGCAGCTTCGCGTACAGCTTGATCACGTTGGCGTACTGTTCCCAGCAGCTTGTAAAGCCGCAGTCGGCGACCGCCGCACGGACCTGCGGCGGCAGTTTTTCGCCTGTGGCAAGCATCACGGTCACCGCGCCCATGGAATACCCGTGCAGAAGGATCCGGGCGTCCGCGTCCAGACTGACGATATAGTCGACCCACGCCATGCAGATATCCTTATCGTGATAGCCCATGGTGCAGTATATTTTTTCGTCGTTGCCCCAGCCGCGCAGAGAGGGGCAGATGCAGTTGAAGCCCATCGCGTTGTAATGCTCCGCAAAAACGCCGACGCCTTCCGGCCCGGCGTTGTAGCCGTGGCACAGCACCGCCCAGTTGTGCGACGGGGCTTGAGCGGGAATGATATACGCATGGATGCGCCCGGTCACGTCGGTCGTAATGACTCGATCGTCGCCCTTATGCTCGCCGAACCAGTCCCGTTTGACCGGTTCGGGGCCGTCCGCCGCGCTCGCCGTCTGTTCGGCAGCCGCCTGTTCTGCCGCCGCCGCTTCGGGAGCGGGACGGTCGTCGAACAGCCGGATGAAAAAGCGGTTCACCTTCGTATTCAGCGCGCATTCGTACACCAGCGCTCCCGCGCCCATGACCGCCGCCGCTGCGCCGACGCCGACTTTGAGAATTGTTTTTAGAACGGACACAATATCTTCTCCCCATCGGAATGTTTTTTCTATAGAATAACACACATTTTCCTGTGTTGCAAGCATAAATAAGCGCCGCGCGTCTGTGAATAAAATGAAGATACAATGTATTTTTCTGTTTTTTATACGGTTTTTTTAATGATACTTTTCTTTTGCAAAAAGATATGGTAAAATAAAGATATGCCGAAGCTCGGCTGCAAATGCGCGCAGCCGGACGCGGGCGTCCCCTTCTGCGCGCGCCCCGCGGAGGCTTCGGGACGATGATTGCCGATTCGCTGATTATCGGATATAATTACTCTGCAAAGGAGAAGATTGCATATGGAAAAAATTCGTCACGCCGTCATCGGATTCGGGGGCATGGGCGGCTGGCACGTGCACAACATCCGGGAGAAGATCCCGGAGATAGAGGTTTACGGCGCTTACGACGTCCGTCCGGAGGCGACGGAAGCGGCGCGCGGGGAAGGACTGCGCACTTACGCATCTCTTGACGAGCTGCTGGCGGACGACACGATCGATCTCGTCACCATCGCCGTTCCCAACAACTTTCACAAGGACTATTCCATTCGCGCGCTGCGCGCGGGCAAGAACGTGATCTGCGAAAAGCCCGTGACGCTGAACGCTTCGGAGCTCGAGGAGATCGTCAAGGTCCGCGACGAGACGGGCAAGGTGTTCTCGATCCATCAGAACCGGCGCTGGGACAGGGATTACCGTATCGTCAAGGCCGCGAAGGATCAGGGGCTGCTCGGGCAGGTATATCTCGTAAAAAGCATGGTGCAGGGCTCCCGCGGCGCGATGTACGGCTGGCGCAGCTACAGGGAGAACGGCGGCGGCATGCTGCTGGACTGGGGCATCCATCTCATCGACCAGGCCATGCAGATGTTCCCGGAAAAGGTCGTGGGCGTGGACGCGCACCTTCTGAGTCTCTACACCCCAGGTGTGGACGACAATATCAACGTGCGCATCCGGTTCGAGGGCGGCTGCTCCTATATGATGGAGATGGTCACGAACTGCCTGATCAACCTGCCGCGGTGGCATGTGCAGGGCACCGAGGGCACGCTGCAGATCGACGACTGGAACTGCAGGGGCAGGATGATGAAGCTCAAGCCCGATGCGGAGATGAAATGGGAAGACGACATCGTGTATACCGAGGCTGGTCCCACGCGCACCATGGCGCCGCGCCCGCAGTACACCATGAACGAGCTGCCCCTGCCGGACGTGCAGAGCGACTGGGCGGAGTATTATAAAAACATCGTCGGCGTCATCCGCGGCACAGAGTCTTTGCTGGTCACGCCGGAGCAGGCGCTGCGGGTGATGAAGGTCGTGGATCTGATGTTCAAAGCAGAAGCCGAGGGCGCCGCGCAGAAGTGCTGCATTTAAGGAGAAGACAGAGTGAAGACCTGCCGTCCCGGCGAATCCGGAACGGCAGGTCTTCACACTCTCTGTAAAGCTGCAAAATCATTTGCGGCGGCATAATTTGATAAAACGATAAATCATTCAGAAAGTTGAAAACGAGCATTTCAATACGCTGTTTTCATAGTCCGAGACAGCGAAACGCCCTCTTTTGCCCGGCGGTTCGCCGGCAAAAGAGGGCGGGATCGA
>JAFRPB010000028.1 GCA_017429345.1 Clostridia bacterium
CGGATGCGCAGCATCGACTCCGTGTTGTAGACGCAGAAGCCGGGATGCAGCTCGAAGCCGATCTTGTCGACGCCGTGATCGGCGGCGAATTTCACGAATTCGGACCAGTAGGGCAGCAGAACGTCGTTCCACTGATAGTTGAGAATATCGCCGAATTCGTTGGGCCACGGGCAGGTCACCCAGTTGGGGTTTTTCGACTCCGGGCAGTCGCCGGGGCAGCCGGAGAAGGTGTTGATCTGGTGCACGCCGAGTTTTTCCGCAAGCAATATCGCCTGCCGCATCTCATAGTCGAACTGATCCGCGATCTCCTTCGTCGGGTGGATCGGGTTGCCGTGGCAGCTGATCGCGCTGATGCCGACGTTGTATTTTGCGATCAGGTCTTTGAATTTCTGCAGCTCCGTCTCGCTGTGCAGCAGCACTTCGGGATCCGCGTGCTGCTTGCCGGGATATCCGCCTGCGCCGATCTCGACCATCTCGAGACCGAGCGAGGTGAAGTATTCGAGCGCTTTCTCCAGCGGCCAGTCGCCGAGCATGTTTGTGAGTACGCCGAGTTTCATTTTTGTTCCTCCTTATTTAGATTCGAGATACGAGATTCGAGAGTCGAGATCCCGATGTCGAACTTCAGTCGAAAAGGTTTGTTTTTATTCAGATACGAGAAACGAGATACGAGAAACGAGATACGAGATTTGAGATTTGAAAAGTGAGAGCTCGATGACGGAGTTCAGTTGTTAAGATTTGTTTTTCGTGCTTTTTCTTTCAGACTTAATATCATTGCGCTGAGCATTTTTTTGATATCGGAACATAGGCTTAATGAGGATGTAATTTGACTTTCGGATAGATAACCGATACGTACGCATAACAACAGCTGCGTTTCTAACTCGGCGGCAGATCCTTTTGCGTAGGAAAAGAACCGAATATGTTCCGGGAAAGACTCTCTCTCGTTCCCTTCTGCGATATTCGAGGGAATTGATATTGCTGCCCGTTTCATCTGGTCAGTCAGAGAAAAACGTTCTGCTGCAGGAAATTGATCTGTTATTTGATAGATCTGCTCCGCAAGATCCATCCCCTTTCTCCATACGTTCAGATCCTGATATGCCATTATGTCACCGCCTATTGTAAGTGCTGAAAGCTCTTATCCTGAGTTTCCGGTCCGAAATCTCGATTCTCGTTAAATCAACGTAACCGTGCCACCGGCATAATTACATAAAGTTTTCATCCTGAGTTCCAGGCCCGGAATTTCGAATCTCGATTCTCGGATCTCGATTCTTAAACGATCTTTTTTAAATACGCCATACTTCTCGTCACATCCGATATCCCGTCCGGTACGGGGTCGTCGTTTTCGACGATGATCCATTCCACCCCGATGTCCTTCGACGCGTCGATAATCGCGGGGATGTCGTTCTGTCCCTCGCCGAGCGCGCAGGGCGTGCCGTCATTGCCGTCCTTGAGGTGGATCAGGCAGATGTGATCCTTCATATCGCGCAGGAAGGTCTTGTTGTCGACGCCCGCGTGGAAGCTCCAGTAGGTGTCGATCTCGAGCCACATGCGCTCCGCGAGACGGTCAATGATCAGTTTGCCGTCGGGGGAGTCCTTCGTGGGTTTGAACTCGCCGGTGTGGTTGTGGAAATAGACCTTGACGCCTTCCTTTTCGAATTCGTCGTTTGCGCTGCCCATCACGTCGAGCACGTGCGCGAGCGATTTTTCGCTGCCGGTGTCGCCGCCGCCCACGCCGATGTATTTGCAGCCGAGCGTTTTATAAAAACTGAGCGTCGCGGCGCGTTTGTCGGGCGCGAAATCGTCCACGCCGATGTGCGTGCCCACACATACAAGGCCGAGCTCGTCGAGCTTCGCCTTGAGAACGTCGGCGGAAAGTCCCTGCGTGCCGGCGAATTCAACGCCCTCGTAGCCGATCTCTTTGACCTTTTCAAGCGCCTTGAGCAGGTCGTCGCCGTTCCTGATCCCGTCACGGACGGAGTAGAGTTGAAGCGCATACTTCATTTGAATTTCCTCCTGAATACATTAGGTGTTTTTTGCCTTCGTCTAAGTGTGGAGTGTGCAGAGTGAAGAGTGAAGTGAAGGAAGTCGCTTCGCGACTTGATTCTATACAGCATAAAAACAGACCGATATAAGATTGAGAAACAGTGCTGAATTTCCGGCCTATAAAATGGGGTACGGGGGCGCGGATCTCCGGTGGAGATCTCTCAGCCGCAGGCTGAGAAGCGCCGACCGAGCCGGCAGGCGAGACAACCCCGTCCGAAACTTCACTCTCAACTCTTAACTCTTCACACTTTAAAACCAGATTGATCGCTCCGCGATGAATCTGATTTTAATCAAAATACACGGGCTTGCCGGTCTTCGCAGAGGTATAGATCGCCTCGAGGATCTGCGTGACGACGTACGCCTGCTCGGGATATACGCACTGCTCGCGCTTGCCGAGCACCGCGTCGATCCAGATGCGCGCGTCCAGATCCGAGGAGCTGGGATTGCCGCTGCCCTCATAGAACGCCACGCCGCCGGAATTCATATCCGGGCGCTCGATGACCTGACGGTTGTTCTTGACGTAGTTGATCTTGAGCCCGTCCAGCACGTTGTCGATGCCGCCCTTGTCGCCGCAGAGGATATACGCCGCCTCGCACGCCTTCGCCACGTTCAGCGCCCAGCTCGCCTCCACGGTGACGACCGCGCCGTTCTTCATCACGACATAGCCGAACGCGGAATCCTCCACGGTGAACTTTGCGGGATCCCAGTCGCCCCAGGCGTTCGCCGCCTGCGTCTGATCCGCGAGCTTGCGGAAGGTGTTGCCCACGACCATTTTCGGCTCGTAATTGTTCATCATATACAGCGTCAGGTCGAGCGCGTGGGTGCCGATGTCGATCAGCGGACCGCCGCCCTGCTCGTATTCGTTCAGGAATACGCCCCAGGTGGGAACGGCTCTGCGGCGGATCGCGACCGCCTTGCCGTAATAGATCTCGCCCAGCTCGCCGGACTCGCAGACCTGTTTCGCGTAAATATTTTCGGGATTCTGCCGGTTCTGATAGCCGATCGAGAGGAGCTTCCCGTTGCGCTTCGCGGCGTCAACCATCGCCTTTGCCTCGGCGCTCGTCTTCGCCATGGGCTTTTCGCACATCACGTGCTTGCCCGCGTCGAGCGCGTCCACCGTGATGAAGCTGTGGGAGCGGTTCGGCGTGCAGACGTGCACCACGTCGATCGCGGGATCGGCGATCAGCTCTTTGTAGTCCTCATAGACCTTTGCGTCCTCCGTCCCGAATTCCTTCGCGGCTTTCTCGGCGCGCTCGCGGATGATGTCGCAGAACGCGACCATTTCGACCTCTTTGATCTTCTTCAGCGAGGGCATGTGTTTTCCGTTCGCGATGCCGCCGCAGCCGATGATGCCGACTTTCAATTTTTCTGCCATAACGGACTCTCCTTTTGTGCAAATTGCTGTTTATTACAGACAATTTCATTATACTGTTAATTAATAAGAATGCAAGAAAATACAAAAAAATCAAAAACAAAAAACATTTAAAAAATTTGTGCAAAATGCGACCGTTTTTTCTTCGCGAACGGACATTTTTCGCGGGGGAATCCTGAAATTGGCAATTGACAGATGAAATATTTATGATACAATGTTTTTATGTGCAAATAAAACTGTTTTTCAGAGGTATCGTATGAAAAGATCGATCGCATTGCTTGCAGCTGTTGTTTTATGCGTATGCAGCATCGTCCCCGTTTTCGCGACGGACGCGACGCAGACCGCGGCGGAACCGTCGGCAACGGCCGGAACCACCGCGGCGCAGTCGACCGTGACGACGGATACGCCCGAAACGGAAAATACGACGGCAATTCCCGCAGAGAACGCCACAACGGAAGCTCCCACCACGACAGAGCCGCCCACGACAGAGCCGCCTACCACGACGCAGCCGCCCACGACGGTTCCGCCCACAACGGAGGCGCCGAAGATCCTGTATTACGGAGATATCAATAAGGACTTCCGCGTCACCTCCGCCGACGCCCGCGCGGTGCTGCGCTTCAGCGCGCGGCTGATTTCCTTTACCAATGAGCAGTGCGTTCTTGCCGACGTGAATAAAAACGGCAAGGTCAACTCGGCGGACGCGCGTTCCGTGCTGCGTTTAAGCGCGCGGATCGAGAAAAAAACGGTGTTCGATAAGAAAGTTTCCAACCCCGGCAAGACCGTTACCTCTTACGGGACGGCGCAGTATCAGCCGACGCTGAAGGGCTTTACGACGAATATCGACGATCCCGACTTGTTCCCGAAGATCAAGGAGCTTGAAAATTACTGCCGTAATTTCACCAGCACGGCGAGCTTCTATTATACCGACGTCAAAGGGAAGTATTATATCTCGTTCAACAGCACGCGCGTGTACCGTACGCAGTGCACGATCAAAGCGCCCTTCTGCAAGGCCGCGCTTGTATATATGGAGAAAAACAACATCCCGCTGGATACGAAGCTTACGCTGACCGCGTCGGCGAAATGGAGAGGACACCGTCTGTCGGGATACGCGAACGGCACGCAATTCACGATCGGTAATCTGATCCGTTACGCGCTGACCTACAGTGACAATACCGCCTATCAGATGCTGTTCAATTATTTCGGGAACAAAGTGTTCAATAACGACGCCGCGTCCGTCGGCGCAAGCCTGCGTCTGGGCTCGTATATTTTCGGGGAGACTTCCTCGCAGGATATGGCAAAGCTTTATCGCGGCATATATAATTATAACGGAAAGTTCAAGGATCATTTGCGCTGGCAGATGAACAGAGACAATGAAGAGAATACCGGTACGAATCTGATCTGCGGCGGCATCCCGAGCAGCGTGACGGCGCTGCACAAGTGGGGCAACGGCGGCAAGTCGACCAAAGGCTTCCACGACTGCGCGATTGTTCTGACAAAAACGCCCTTCGTGCTGTGTATGTATACTTCTTTCAACCTCGATCGCAACGGCGACCGTCTGCCTTTCCGCAAGATAGGCGGCATGTGCTATAATATCTGCATCGCGACGGATTATGAATAAGGTCAGCTCCGCGCGGTCTCTGCTGTGCGGGACGCTCTGAGGCAGCCCGGGCACACCCGCCGGCCGGGCGGTTTGATCCCGAAAAATCACAATACCGAACAACGGACGCATCGGAAACGTGACGATGCGTCCGTTATTTTTATGAAACCCGCAAAAGGATATTATTGATTTTCTTCGATGAATTCCTCCGCCGTTTTGCCGTCGATCAGCAGCTCGCCGAGCGCGGCGCGGCCGCGGTAGACGAATAATTCCACGCCGAGCGTCGGGCTGTCGGGTAGCGCCTCGAATTCATACTGCAGGTAGACCTGTATGGTGTCGTCGTATAAGTCTTCGTAAGCGTAGACCTGCCGGAACCTCTTGCGGAGGATATCGAGCGTTTCCGGCGGCACCTCGAACGAGAAATACGACCCGATCCGGTCCGCTTCGGAATGCAGAAGATACGCCCCGTTCTCGGGCTTCTTTTGAGAGACGGAAGAGACGAAGACGTTCCCGTTTCCGTCCGTTGAAAGGACCGCGTATCTGCCGGAGGCCTGCTCCCGGTCCGTGATGCGCCGCCAGTCGGAAGCAGCGTCGACCCTCGAGGGCGAGCTGTAGGACAGTCCTCCCTCGGCGGAAAGGGCGATCGTATATCTCGTCCCTTTTTCGCGGATCACGTCCTCGTCCGCCGGGCGGTACGCCGCCATCCCGACGGGCACCGCGATCTGCAGGAGGACGAGAAGCGCGATCATCATTTTACGAAACATCCTTTATCGCCTCGCTTTCCTCTTTCTGCGCCTTGATTTTTCCGAACCGTTTCGCCATCGCCGCGTTGACCGCGATCAGCGCGCCGCCGAGAAGGATCAGCATCACGCCGTTCGGCAGTTCGCCGAGATCCGCGGCGATCAGAATGCCCGCGGTCGTCACGCAGATCGGAACGAGCCCGAGATTCAGCCGCGCGAGGGACGCCTTCCGGACGCCCGAGATCAGCTGCGTGAGCATCATCAGATACGCGAAGGGGATCGTGAAAAGCAGCAGGAAGGACAGATAATACCAGTCGAGCGTTCCGCAGAGCAGGACCCCGCCGGCTCCGATCGCGACGAGCAGATCGTTTGTCGGTCTGCGGCCCCTGCCGCCTCGCCGAAGCGCGAAGACGAGCATCGCGAGCGTCAGCGCGTAAACCGGCAGATATTCGAGCCATTCGACGGAGCCCGGGCGGATATCGAAGCTGCCGTCCGCGGCGGCGTAGATCCCCGTCGCGGCAGCGCAGACCGCCATGCCGATCTCGCCGACGGTGCGGGTGGGAAATTCCGTTTTGTCGCCCCTGTCCGCAAGATACAGCGAGAGGAAAAACGCGATCGGGACCGTCGGCAGAAGCAGCTCCGGGTCGTTTGAGAAGATCGCCCCGAGCAGAAAGCCCGCCGCGGGCACGTCCAGAACGCAGACCCACCTTGCGAGGAATTTCTGCTGCGGATCGAGCTTCCCGCGATATGTTCTGTAAATAATCAGAAGAAGAAACCCGGCGAGCGCCGCCGTCAGGATCAGCCTATCGGACCATGCGTTCAGATACCAATAGCGATCCGCGGTATAGCCGATGAAATACCCGCTTGTGACCGCAGCCGCGGCGATCGGCACGAACGCGTCGAAGATCAGCGTCAGCGGCACGAGCATCAGCGCGTCGATCAGAAGAAGGTTCGCGTAGCCTGCCGAGCCGACCGTGTATTTGCTCACAAGCCCGTTCGTGACGAACATCCCGAGACCCCATGCGACGCACGCCGCCTCGCGGAATGCCGCGCTGTCCTTTTTTTTGATGAATACCCAAACGCCGAACGCCGCGCCCGCGAGCGTGGGCAGGAACACGGCGGCGCGCTTGACCGCCTCGGGAATATAATCGTAAAGATAGATGAAGATCACCAGCACGCCTGCCACGAGGAACAGGGCGCCGAGCGCGGCGAGCACGATGTGGATGAGCTTGCGGCTGCCGGGATCGTCCGCCCCGCGCGAGACGCGGTTGCGTCTGCCGTAGATCAGCTCCTCGATCCGGACGTCGAGCGCCTCGGCGAGCGCGGTGAGCATTTCGATGTCCGGCTGCGTGCGCCCGGTCTCCCAGCTTGAGACCGTCTGCCGCGTGACGAACAGGAGCTCGGCAAGTCGGGCCTGCGTCATGTTTTTTTCGTTGCGGAACCGTCTGATGTTCCCCGATATTTTCGCCATACGGAACACCTCCCGCGTTAAGCGTATAATACAGGCTGAAGAAAAGTCAAGCTATGATTTGTTGCGGCGGTGAATTCTGATTTATCGGCGAAGCCGTTAAATCAGAATTCAGTCCCGAGTCCCGAGTTCCGAGTCCCGAGGCAGTCGTATTTTACTCAGAATAATAAACGAAGAACATAGAAACACCTTATTATTTCCCGATGCTTTACCAAGGCGCACATTCTTGCCTTATGTATCTCGGGACTCGAGACTCGGGACTCGAGACTTTACCGATAAATCAGAATTTCTGCGCCTCAACGTGCATAAACTCCGGCTCCTCCTTCAGCAGCGCGTCGATCGCGGCGTAAGCCTTCGCGCGGGGGATCGAATACTGCGACAGGGCGGGGTATTTGTGCCGCTGCGGTTCAAGATATTCGGTGTAATACTCATCAAACTGCTCAGTCTCGCTTTTCCATTCCCCGTCATACAGCTCCGGGATGAGGTAATACAGCTCCGTCCGCGCGGCCGCGGCGTCGTCCTCATTCCCGTGCATCGCGAGATCGACAAGGTAAGGCACGCCTTCCGCGCCGAGCGAGGAAAGATGCTCGCAATCGATTTTTTTGAGCTGTCCGCTGCGGTACGTATCATAATTGTATTTCGCGCAGGCTGCGTTGATATTTCCGATCCCCAACACGCAGAGCGTGCACGCAAAGGCGACAAGAGCGACGGGCAGAATGCGCACCCGCGCAAAGAAGCACCGCAGGATCGCTGCGAGGAACACGACCGCCAGCGCGCAGAGGAACGCGCTCGAACCGACGCGCAGCACCGTCATGCCGCTGTTGCGGATATACATTATGTTTTTCGATACGGCTGTCGCGATCAGAAACAGCGTAAAGCAGCCGATGAACGCGCCGATCGTCCGCAGAGCGCCGGGTAATTTGCCGTCCTTTTTCCGCGCGAGCAGGATCGTCAGATACAGCACCGCGAGATTGATCCCCGCGATCACACACAGCTCAAAGAACCCGCGGCGGGCGTATTCCGAATAGGAAAAGCTGTAGCCGACCGGCAGAAAGCCCGAGAACGCGCTGACGAAATAGGCGAGCTGTGAGAACAGATAGACAAGATAGCAGACCGAGAGCACTCCCGTGAACGCGGCAAGGAACGACGTATCGAGCCCTTTGAGCTCTCTTTCCGCTTTTTCCGCGCGGGTCTTTTTTCGCAGGGAGAAAGCGAATGAAAGCAGAAACGGGGTTATGATCAGCGTAAGAACGATCCGCACGATCACCGAACCGATGCTTTTGAAGATGCTGCCTACCATTCCCTCGAACGCCGCGTCCGAACGGATCAGCAGCGCGACCACCGCGCAGAGCAGCGGGAGCGCGCAGATCACGCCCAGCAGCGCCTTCGGTACGGACCGGCGTTCTCCGGTTTTTACCGAAGACGCCGTTCTTATCATACGGGGCATTTCGCCGAACATTTCGCCGATCGGCAGCGCAATGTGTCTGATCAGACTCAATTCCCCGCCGGTAAGGCGTTTTCCCGCCAGCGCGGAAAACCACACGATCGAAGTGCAGACGAGCGCGATCACGGAAAAGAAGCGCACGAGTTCGTTCGTCGTGGCAGTGAATACGCCCGAGAGCGCAAGTGAAAGCATGCCGCAGATCAGCGCGAAAAGATTCGGCGCGGTTCCCTTTTTCGCAAAATAAACCGTAAGCGCGATGAAAAGAAGATCGAAAGAAACCGTGAATCCTGCCTGAAAACCGCCCCAGAGACCGGCGAATACGCCGACGCCGCAGAGGATGAGCAGGATCGGCGCGAAGGCCCGGTCTTTTTTATCCGTCGGAAAGACCGGCTTCTGTGCGAAATGGTGCGGCTGCGCGTAGTTCGGCGGCGGGTAATACCCCTGCCCGGGCGTTCCCTGCGGCGGATAGTATTCTTGCCCCGGGTTTCCCTGCGGTGAATAATACCCTTGCTCTCCCTGCGGTGGATAGTAACCCTGTCCCTGCGCCTGCTGCGCGGCGCCGTTGAATTGAGAATTGTTGTTGTTCATTTTTCTGTCCCCAATCTGTTTGGTATTTGAGATGATTGTTGTTTTGTTGTTTTTATCATAGCATAACCCCGCGCAAAGCGCGCGCGGATGTAATTATTGGAAATGATGATGTAATTATTATCCGTTTTACCTGTGTAAATTTTGATTTGTCGGGTTGCTTCCCGCGGCGTTCGGCGCACATGGTAGCACGGCAGACCTCTGCAATGTCATTAAGTTAAGGATTCCTCAAAAGAGGGGTCCTACTTTTTTTGAAAAAAAC
>JAFRPB010000029.1 GCA_017429345.1 Clostridia bacterium
GCCTGCGCCGTTGTGCCGTCCGCAGACCACACGAACGAGTTGAACTGATAGGTATGTCCGAGCGCGCTGCCCGTATTTGTCACGGTGTTGTCTGCAGTGTGACCGTCGTAGGTCGCCGTATAAACCGTGTAAGCGTCGTCGTCGCAGGTCGCCGCGTGATCGACGTGCGTCATCGTCGCATTTTCAAGCTTCGTATGAGAAGCATTGTTCGAGCAGACGTATTTCGCCTGCGCCGTCGTGCCGTCCGCGCTCCACACAAAAGAATTGAACGTATAGCTGTGCCCGGACGAACCGATCACCGTAGAAGCCTCGGTGATCTCGGATGTGCCCGCCGCGTTGCTGTAATACTTGCCGCAGCCGGAGCAGTACCAATACTCGATATTGCCGTCGTCGTCGCAGGTCGCGCTGTTCGCGGCAAAATGCTGCAGGTTCGTGTGGTTCGCGGGGTCGATCGCGAGATCCTCCACGTCCTTCGTCTGCTGCGCGAACGCGGTATTCGAGAAGGCCGCGGTATAGGTCGTCGTGCCCATCGCCGCGCAGGTCGCCGCCGTCTTCACGGAAGAAGTGATCTTGCCGTTCGCGACGGTCGCCGTTTCGGTCTGCGTATGAGAGGAGTTGTTGCCGCACACGCGCGTCGCGGTGCAGGTTTTGCCGTCGTCGCTCCACGAATAGGTGGGCGTGCCCCAGTTGTGACCGCTCGCACCGATCACCGTCTGAGCCTCAGTGATCTCCGTCGTGCCGGCGGCGTTGCTGTAATACTTGCCGCAGCCGGAGCAGTACCAGTATTCGATATTGCAGTCTTCTTCGCAGGTCGCGGCGACCGCGGCGGTATGCTGCAGATCCGTGTGGTTCGCAGGATTGATCGCGATATCCTGCAAATCATAGGAATAACCGCAGGAGCAGGTGTAAGTATGCCAGCCCTTCGCAATACAGGTTGCCGGCGTCTTTATCGAAGAAGTAAAGGTATGCTGTGTTGCCGTGAAGGTCGCCGTAATGGTTTTATCCGCGGTGATATTCGTGTAGCCGCTCCAGCCGTCGAACGTATAGTGATTCGTCGCGTCGGCGGCGCGCGTGGGATCCGCGGGCGGCGTCGCATCGGAACCATAGTTCACCGATTCGGTTTTCAGAACCGAGCCGTCCCAGTTCTTGAAGGTCACGGTATAGGAGTTGATCGTCCAGTTCGCCGTATAGCTTCTGTCACCGATGCTGCCGGCGGGGATCGTCACCGTTTTGTTCGAGTCACCGCTCAGATCCGTACCGCTCCAGCCCTTGAAGGTATAACCTGTTTTGGTCGGATTATTCAGCGTTATGGAAGAGCTTTCGATCGTATAGGAGGGCGGGTTAGCCGTTGCGACCGAACCGCCGTCCAGATTATACGAAATGGAATAAACGGTGGGAGTCCAGACGGCATAAAGCTTTGTGTCTGCATTGGCGGAATAGGTGCCGCCTGCGGCATACGTCGCGGTCGTCGCCGACGAGCTCGTGCTCCAGCCGAGGAAATCGTAGCCCGTGCGGGTGGGTACGGTAGAACTGATGGTAAGATCTTTATTAAGGAATTTATCCTGCACGGAGGGCGCGCCGCTACCGCCGTTGGCGTCATATTCCACTTTGTAGACAGGCTCAAAATAGAAGGGAATGCTGCCGGTGCCGGCGCCGTAATACTTAACACCGTACAGATATGTCGTGTTGGCGGTAAGCTCTTTTAACAGGAAAAACTGATTTGACGAGGTCAGATTGAAATCATAGCCGGTATTATTGCCGTTGGAATGCGTGGAGTCATCCTGCTTTTCTATATATGTCCCGTTCGAGTAATATGTGTCGGCGTTATAGAACAGCACATAGGAGTCCCCGCTCGCGGCGCCGTAGATCAGGTACTTGCGCGTTTCGGAGGGTGTAAACTGATAGTATTCGATCTCGCCCGCCGCATCGATCACGGCTGTCTGATAATCGCCCGCTGCGTTCAGCGTCGGCGCATTATCGGGATACCACAAGGCGTAATAAGTCTTGTTGGAGGTGGGGACCGTGATGACGTCCGAAGCCATGCAGATCTTGGCTTCATCCTGCGTGTTTGTTCCGGACCACGCGATCAGCGTATGACCGTCACGGGTCAGACCGGACTGATTCATATAAAGCGTATGTCCGGCAGGCAACGTCTTCGTGAACGTGGTCGCGCCGCCTGTGGCGTTGAACGTGACGTCGACCGCTTTGCAGACCTTTAAAGGATAAGTGCCCGTCTTGTGGCGATTGTAAGCTTTCACGATATAGGTCGTTCCGGCAGTCAGATCACTGCTCGTAACGATATAGGACTGCCAGGAACCGAAATTGTCTTGTGAACCTGCTAACAGTTCCCGGATCTTTTCATCTCCGATGTCATCATTACTGTAAAGCGCGGTGGACTCATGCCCGCTCAGATTTGAAATGTTCGGAAGATAAATATAAAGATAAGGGTCAGGCGAATTATCGGTGTCATAAGTAAAGAAAACATATTTCCCGGTGTCGGAAGGGGTAAACGTGTAATACCGGCATGCGCTGTCCGTAGGATTTACTACCACCTCGGTATTCAGCGACAAGGCGGTAAGAGCATGCAGCTTGTTTTTTGCATTGTTGAGGTTGGTGTACACGTCGCTGACGTCCGTACGGGTGGGATCACCCAGCACCGTTGCGGCGCTGCGCCACGCACTGATGAAGCTCTCGTATTCGTCGCCGGGATAAACCGTATTGGTGTATTTATAGCAATCTTTGATCAGATTGCGCAGGTCGCTCTTGTTGACCTGAATAACATTTAAATAGCAATCCAGAATACAGAAGCAGCGGTCGCCGGATCCATCCGTTCCCAACCCGCCGCGGATCGCGATCCACCCGCTGGGAACGCTCATATTCATTCTGGCATCCCGAATCACCCAGTTTTTGCCGCGGTTCGTCCAGCAGTCGCCGCCGAAATAATCTACACCTGCAGTGTATTCACTCGGATAAGTCGTGCTGCGCGTATACCAGTTGCGGCCGGATGTGATTCTTTCGTCCCAGTTCTGTAACTTGCCGACGTAGCCCCAAACTGTTCCGGTCGCACCTTCACAGTCAGATACATAGAGACCGCAGACAAGGTTCGGCACCTGATTCAGGTTCGTGTAACGGCTGGTATCTACGTTAATATAAGCCTCACCGGAGCGCTCAAATACTGCCAGCGTCTCATCACCGTAGTTATAGCCGTATTCCTTCGTGGTATACCATCCGCTCTTCGTGGGCAAATTACACTGCTGGCTGCCGTTAAACCATGAGTCCGGACTGGTTTCGCCGTCGCCCAAAGAGGGACCGCCGCACAGAGGCAGAAAGTTATTATACGGATAATAACCGCCCTCCGCGGAAATTCCGTGGATACCGCTTACCCACGACATACCGGAACCGAAGGAGTTGCCGCCTCGTGTATTTTTGCACTTGCCCGCCGCAAAAACCGGGGACAGATACGGTGCATAGGCAACGGTATAAGCATGCAGATTATGCTGGGCGCCGGCAGTATCGGTGACATTGATCGTCCACTCCAGCAGCTGAGACTGAGAAGAGGAGAGACCGCTGGTCAGCGACATGGTAAAAGACGTATCCGAAAACAGGCTGCCGCTCTTCGTTGCGCTCAGATCACTCAGGGTTGCGCCGTTCACGGAGACCGAATTGATCGAGCTGATCTGCGGGCTGTATACGTAAAACTTGCCGGTCGTAGCAGAGTTAGAAGCATCCAGCGACATTACGCCGGACGAATTGACCGTGTTGTTGACATAATACTTCACGCTGGTAGTCGCCGTATTATAGTCGTTCTGAGGCGTCATATACACCGTTTCCGGCACACCGATCATCACGCTCGTGAGTTCGGCGGCCTGCGCAATCGGCGTAAACAGCGTGGAGATAACCCCGATATTGCCGAACACCATCAATACGGTGAGCAGCATTGCCAGGGCTTTTTTCCGGAATGGATGCCTTGTTGTTGTCATTGGATAAAACCTCCGATTTCTTCTGCGCATCGCGTCATATGCCCACACGATGCTATAATAGTTTAATTATACACGTGTCAAATTACAAAATCAACTTAAATATTATATATAAAATAAAATTTACAGATATGCATACAAAATGACAAAAAAATGATACATTTCCCTCGTTCCCGCATTCGCATCCGGACATAATCGACCGCGCGTCTATTAACTGCCCGGAACGACCGCGTCATGACCGCCGCGCAGAAAAAGAAAAACGCGCCGAAGCCCGTCGGAGCCTCGTGCGCGCGCATATTTATTTTCTTATTTTTCATTATACTTATTCCGCCGTCCGCGGCGGCGTGCGATTCGCGCCGGCGGATCCCCGGCGCAGCCCCTGCGAAGGTCATACGCGGTATTCAAACAGATCAAAGCGCTCAAAGCCCATCTCCGTCAGCAGGCGGACGGTCTTTTCGCGGTCGGCTTCGTCGTTGAAGCCCGGGATCAGCGGTACGCGCACTTTGACGCGCTCCGGCCCGACCGCGGCGATCAGCGTTCCGAGATTCCGCAGCGCGGGGGCTGCGTCCCCGCCGGTGTAACGGCGGTAGATCTCCGCGTCCGCGGTCTTGATATCCACGATAAAATCGTCGACGCATCCGATCGCGGCGTTTAAGTTTTCGGGCGGAACGTTCAGAGATGTCTCCGCAGTAAGGCGCCACGCCGGGCCGGTCAGCTCCCGGAACGCGGCGATGAAACCCGCGTGCAGAAGCGCCTCGCCGCCGCCGAAGCAGATCCCGCCGCCCGTCGCCTGAAAATACAGATTGTCGATCCGCGTGCGGGCGAAAAGCTCCTCGGGCGTGACATATTCCGGCTGTTTTTCCGCGAGCAGCTTCCGGTTGATACACCAGCGGCAGCGCAGGGGGCAGCCCGCCCCGGCGACCAGCGTCGTCACGCCCTCGCCGTCGGTCGTCATGCGCAGCCGGTCGATCGCCAGCAGCGGAAAAAGAAGCGCGTCAGCCATCATTCTGCGTCGTTTCCGCCGCGGGATCATACGCCACGGCGCCCGCAAGCTCGACGATATCATCCGGCGTTTCCGTCTCCGGCTCCGCTCCGGTCGTCTCGGTGATATCTTCGGCGATTTCGCCCACAAGCACCGTCATCTGCTCCGTTTCCTGCGTATAGGGCACGTCGCCCTCAAGATAGCCCGACGGCGTCGTCCCGCAGCCGGAAAGTCCCGCCGCAAGCCCGATCGCCAGCGCGGAAACGGTCACTTTTCTGCCGAGGGAACGGCGTTTCTCAAGCTGCTCTTCAAGATAGCGCAGCTCGCTCTCGCACTTCGGGCAGGTGCCCTTGCAGTCGCCCTTGTATTTGCAGTCCTCCGTCACAAGCGGGATATCGTTCTCATCCGCGATCCTTCTGCGGATCTCGCGGAGCATTTTACATTTTTTCTTTCCGGGCGTCACGGGAATCATCTCCTTTGTATATAAGACGAATTTCGCGGGCGAAGTGTTGCGGTTTTATCGAGCTCCGAACTCCGAGCTCCGGTGGGTAAATTTTACCCGCGGAACAGAGTGGATATTATATTTAAACAATACCGCACAATTCAGGCGTGCGGATTGCGGCTGTTTTCCAGCGTGCAGCTTCCGGTTAACACACCACCGACAGCGCAGGGGGACACAATCCGCCCCGGCGACGAGCGTCGTCACGCCCTCGTCGTCGTCCATCATGCGCAGACAATCGATTGCGAGAAGCAGGAAAAACGGAAACTCAGCAATTGTTTTGTAGCGTTTCTACGGCAGATTCGCCGTCGGCTTCGGGAACATACGACACGTCGGCTTCGATCACGGATTCTTCCGGAATTCCGATCCCGGCCGGATATTTATCGTCCTCCGGTTCCGTTACGGCGATCTTACCGACAATCTCATCTTCCCTCGTTGTTTCCATATTCATGGGGACAACCGCGCCTTCAAGCTTCGACGCCTCTATACCTGACAGCTTTCCGCAGCCGGAAAGTCCGGCGGCAAGCCCGAGCGCAAGCGCGGAGACGGTCACTTTTCTGCCGAGGGAACGGCGTTTCTCAAGCTGCTCTTCAAGATAGCGCAGCTCGCTCTCGCACTTCGGGCAGGTGCCCTTGCAGTCGCCCTTGTATTTGCAGTCCTCCGTTACAAGAAGGATATCGTTTTCGTCCGCGATCCTTCTGCGGATCTCGCGGAGCATTTTACATTTTTTCTTTCCGGGCGTCATAAAAAATCATCTCCCTTTAACTATAAGACGGCGCAGGCGCGGGAAGTGTTGCAGGTTGAGAAAAAAGACTTGAGACTGAAGACTTGAGATCTGATTTTCGGTCAGTACTTCTGTTTTCGGCTCCCGGTCTTTGGTCTTCAGTCTTTGGTCTTTAGTCTGACATCTCAGCTCTCGCATCTCGGCTCTCGATTCTCGAATCTCCGACCCTCACTTCGCCTTCGACTGCTGCGTCGGGCCGTAGTTCGCCGCGCCGGTGTATTCCACATCCTCGGGCTTCGGCAGATATTTCGGGATCTCGGAATTGCGCTGATACAGCCGCACGTGCTCGCCGCGGGGCAGCAGGTCCACCACGTCCGGACCGCGCCAGACGGCGGTGTATTCCTCTTCGCGGACGGTCTCTTTTCTCGCTTCGTCTTCGAGCTCGAAAACGACCGTGAGCACGTCGCCGGCGTTCAGATCGAACACGGCGGTTTTGCCGTCCGTTTCGGGCGCGGCGGCGTTCCCGTTCACCGCAAAGCGCGGCAAAACGAGCCAGTCATAGAGCCGAAGACCGGCTTTGCAGGCCTTTTTCGCGGTCAGTTCGACCCTGCCCTCGTCGGGGATGAGCGACCGCATCGTGAGCGCGTCGGTCTCTTTGTCGAAGGGGATATTCACGATATACGCGCCGTTTTCCTGAGTGACCGCGTCGTCCCATACGGTCTTCAGCGCAACGGGCGCAGTGCCCACGCAGCAGCCCGCGATCGAACGGAACCGCGTCAGCGAGATCGAGTTCGGCTCGCTGCCGCCGGTGAAGCCGCCGATCATCCGCTTGTCGATCTCGCGGTAGGTGATGCCGTCTTCGTCGGGCTTCGTATTGTCGCAGACCACGTACCCCGTATAGGTCACCTGATTCTCGACGAGCTGATTGCGGGCGAATTTGTTCATATCGTCCCAGTATTCGTCGTATCCGCATTCGATCAGCTCATGCGCGCAGACGATCATATCCTTGATGCAGCAGGTCTCGCAGTGCTCCTCGGACGGATCGTGCCAGCGGGCGTATTCGGGCACCCAGCCGAAGGACGAGGACATCCCGCGCGTAAAATCGTAAATCGCCTTGCCCTTTTTGATATACTCTTCGTTGCCGATGAGCTGTCCGAGCTTCACAAGCCCCGACGCGAACCAGACCGCCGAATGCACGTGCCCGAAATACTCCATTTTATAGCTGAAATACCGCGAGGGACCGAGCACGTAGTTCGTCAGGCCCACCGCAAGATCCAGCGCGACCTCGTCGCCCTTGAGCTCATACCGGCGCACCAGCGCGGGGATCACCACCGCGTTGCGGATCGCCTGCTCACCCCTGCCGGTGTGGCGCGTCAGGTCAAAGCCCCCGTCCTTGAGATAGATATCGTTCGGAAATTCGTAGATCGGCACGGTCTCGGGCGAATCGCCGGACCAGAAGCAGCGGATCTTGCGCTCGATCACGAGGGAACGCATGCCGCGCACCAGCTCCGAAGCGCGCTTTTCCGCCTCGGCGTCGTCGGGATACTCCTCGGTGATCAGATTGATCGCGGGCAGGATATAGCCCATCTCATGGAAGGACGCGTGCACGGTGTGCGTCCACGGGTACGGCTCGCAGAAGCGCAGACCGTGCTCGCCCCAGGATTTCATCAGGTGCCGCCGCAGCGACGCCTTGACGTCCGCGCCTTCTTCGGTATTCAGAATACGCATCGCGCACACAAGGCCCTCGTACCACGAGCCGACCAGCTCCGCGTCGTCGACGCGGCAGTGCGCCGCCTCGGCGGGCTTTTTGTTCGGCAACAGCAGCCAGTAGGGCAGGTTGTCGTACGCCTTGTCCACCATATTCGTGATGTAATGGTGCACCAGGCGCGCGCTTTCGTAAGGGGAATACTTGTCGTACATCGTTTCGTCCTCCGTCCTTTTATTTATGATTCTCGATGAGTTTCAGGAACCGTTTGTCGTTCATCTGCTCGTTCGTCAGGTATTCGCCGTTGAAAAACAGCGCGTAGGTCGTGACCGGCGTCGGCGCGCTTTGCGCCTCCCCGCGGCTCTGCAGGCGGATCGCCCGGAAGGGTACGCCGTTCGCCTTCGCCGTTTCCTCCACGATCGGTACGTATTTCGCGTTGAACGGGCACTGATGCGTATAATACAGCACGTAGCCCGGCGCGTCAATATGCAGTCGCTTCGCGCAGTCTTTGATGCGCGGCTTTTCCGCGCCGTCCGCAAAGGGATAATACCACAATTGAATTCCGTTTTCCGCCTCGTCGCAGACCGAAAAGCCCTTGTATTTCAGGAATTTCGGGTCTGCGAGGAAGGGCTTTTTCTTCGCGGAAGACAGAATGCAGAGCCCCTTTTTGCCCTGCTTTTTCCCGTCTTCGATGCACGCCGAAAGCAGGTCGTTCGCATATCCGTGCCCCTTGAAGGAGCCCGACACCCAGAGGCAGTCGATATACAGATACCCCTCCGCGTCGATCGGGTTCCACGCATACTCGGCGGGAAGATATTCGATAAAGCACTTGCCGCGCTCCGCGCTTTTGAGAAAAACGAGCCCCTCGTCCAGCCGCTCGCGCAGCCACGCCTTTTTTGATGCGACCTGCACGTCGTTGTTATTCGAGATCGCGCAGCAGATATGCTCCGCGTCGAGGTTTTCCTTCGTTATTCTGACATATTCCATAAACATCTTACCCTGCTTTTTCAGCTGTTCAATAAATCCCTGACTCTTTCGACCGGGAACACGTCTTCGATCTCTTTCACGATGAAACGCTTCTCATTCAGTGACGCCTCACGAACGATCGACAGATATTCCCCGACGATTTTCCGATCGATCATGATTTTGCCGTGCCCTGCCCAGTGGCGGTCGGAACCGTCCCTTTTCACGCCGGAGATCCAATATCTCTCTCCCGTTTCAATATCGACATAGTTGCTGAAAACGCCGTTCTGCCGCTGAAAAGCGTGATCATTGAAGTAAACCGTTTTTCCCGACTTTGAGACTCTCACTTTGCCGATCCACGCAGGGCCGTCGTCGTTGTATCCCGATTTCAGTTCGATGTATCTGATCTCCATTTTTCCTCCGCAATTCCTGATTTGCCGGGCTGTCGCCCTCGTAAAAACCGTCCGGATAAAAACGCTCTTCCTGCACGGCGGCGAACGGCGCCGTTGATCTTCTCCGGCGGCGCCGGAAGACCTGTCATAAACCCCGGCTTCGTTCAGGAATCAAAGAACGCCCGATCGCCTTCCAGCGTCGGTCTTTCTGTTTTCGGATATTCGAAAATGCGATTCTTATCCGCCGATTCCAGATACTTCACATATCTTTCGGCTTCCCATTTTGCCATCGGAAGATCGTGCATCAGATAGTTGCCGCAGTTTTCCGGCGTCGCACCGGGCACGTCACCCTCATAATCACGCATATACCGAAAGGCCTCCAACAGAATCGGGTACATTTCGGACGCCGCGGGACGACCCTTGACGATAATGTAGAAGCCCGTCAGGCAGCCCATCGGTCCCCAGTAGATCAACCGATCCTTCCAGTCGGGATGATTCCTGAGATAGGTGGCGATGACGTGCTCCATGGTGTGCATGGCGGCGGGAGCGATCGCCGGCTCCGCGTTCGGCTTTTTCAACCGGACGTCAAAGGTCGCAGCAAGCATCTCCCCCAGGGAATCCACCCTGCTTTCGTAGATGCCGGGGATGATTTTTGTGTGGTCGACGGAAAAACTCGGGATCAGGTCCATAATAGTTTCCTCCTATAATATTTCCGGATTCACAAGCAGTCTTCCCGTCCTGCCGTTGCCGTTGATAAAGGGATGGATGCCCTCAAACTCGATTTGGAACCGCGCCGGCTTAGTTATGATATAATCCTCACTTGCTGCGTAATCGAGCAAAAGCTGTTCCATTTTCGGCGCGATAATATACGGCTGCACGGGTTCGTGATAAGCGCCCATCATGCGGACGGGAATTCTTCTGTATGCACCGGTAATTTTGCCCTCAGAAAAAAGCACTTTGATTCTTCTGCCTGATACGCCCCATTTTGCGGATGCTTCTTTTTACCGTCATATACATCGGTCAGCCCTCCCGTTCCGCAGAGGATTATACCACTTAATCGGAACAATATCAAGGTATCAGAACAATACCTTACAGAATATCGGAACAATATACAGGCAAAAATATTGATACGTTAATCATGATCATCAAAAAAACAGCGAGATTGCAAAGTCAGACCGTTGGTTCGTTGATCATGAAACTATTCGCAGCTTTCTTCGTATTTACATCTGCTTTGCAATGCATATTTGCGGGCGTAACTGTATAATGGGGCTTTTATCGTAATAACCTCGGACAGAGCTTTCCCTTCGATTGCCCGAAGGTTTCGCCCGCAGGAAATGCTTTTGATTTTCGAATAATTCAATGAATCGTTCAAATGGTAAAAAATATATCCGCGAAAAACATGCTCACCGAGAATACAGACGGGAATATGATCGATCCAATCGGGCAATACGACGGAAATATCGCTTCCGTCTGCTTTGTACCCAGTCAAACGGACAACCGGCTCTGGACAGTAACAGATCTCATACGCCCATTCACGAAGCGCCTTCTCCGAGGAAATGTTGCCCTGCAGATCGGAAAGCGGATCCTGTCTCGGCTCGATCGGTTCCATTTTCAGGCTTTTATCAAGCCATTGATTGATAAAAGCCAGACATTTGACCGCCCCCGCGCTTTTTGCAGGTTCCTGAAAGCTCTCCCGGATAATGCGCTCTTTGAAGTTTCCGAAAAGAACGTAAAAACGAAGCATGTCCGGTCGGTCTTTTTCAAAGATATAAGGCAGCAGTCTTTTTTTGTTCGCCATCGCATATTTCGCATAAGGCTCGTCTTTCTCATAACACGATACGCCGCGGTAACACGCTCCGTTCTTATCCAGATCGTATGCGCCGTAAAGCTCCGGGTGCGCCAGAAAACCCAATGTCAGCGCTATTTTCCAGGATAACGCATAGTCTGCGTTTAATCGCACTTTCGGAAAGGCGGCGGGGATCGTAAAATCTTTATCCTCATAGATGCGTCTTCGATTTGACGGTTACTGTCCGTTGGGACAGAAACTGTCAACAGAAGAATAGATACTCTGCGGATACGGATCCAACATATTTAATGCTGCGACTTCTTCCAATCTGCGGCAGCCGGAGAAAGCATTGTGTCCGATATCTGTGACGCTGTCGGGAATGCGGATTTTTCGAAGACTCGCGCAGCCCTCAAAAGCGGACTCGCCGATGCTTCTGAGTCCCTCCGGGAGAATGACCTCCGTGATCTCTGTTCTGTAAGCAAACGCGAATGCCTCAATATACAGAACGCCGGCAGGCACGTTTACAATTCCTTTGATATCTTTATCGCAGCCGGTTACGCTTTTTATGCCGTTTTCTGTTTTGATTTTTATCGCGCCTTGAATCAAATGGTTCTGCTTGTACTGCCGATCATATTCCAGTATTTCTTCCGCCGTTGTAAAAACTTTGACTCCGAAGCCGAAACCGGACCGATTTCTTTTCGGCTCACGGGCCTGACGGATCTTCCGGTTTTGAAACGTATCCGTTTCGCATACGGAAAAGCTTTTCGGAAGACGGACCTCGCACGTTCTGCTTAAACCGTATAATGAACTCGGTCCAAGGGTCTTTACCGAGTCGGGGATCGACAATTCCGAAAGCCCGCCGCAGTCGTAAAAAGCATAATCCGCTATGACCGTTGTATCTTCCGGGACGATGAAGCTTCTTTGGACAGCCGACGGACAGCGAAGAAGAATAACGTCTCCCTGCTCTTTACGAAAGAGACATCCGTTTTTCACAAAAAAAGTTTTGTTTTCCGGCTGCACGCAAAAGCATTCCAGAGAATTACAGCCCAGAAAAACGTCGGGACCGAGCTCAGAAACATTGCCGGGCAGATCCGCTTTTTCAAGCCGCCGGCAGAACGCAAACGCCCGCTCGCCGATTGTTTTCAAAGAATTCGGAAGAACTATCTTTTTTACATCACAAAAATAAAAGGCGTACGACTCAATTGTATGAACCCCTTCGGGAATAATGATTGTTTTCGGAAATCCGCGTTCTTTAAACGCTTCCTCGCCGATTACCGAAACAACGGGAGGAATGATAACCTCTTCTTCGACCCCGTCATATTTCAGAAGCACGCCGTCGCGAATGATAAAATCTTCCGTATCAAAAAAAGCCCGGTTCATAACGCATATCCCTCTCTCAACAGTAGTTTGGCTGAACAAACAGATTATAAAGCAGCTGATGCCCCTTTTTCGAAACATCGAAGTAATTCAAATCACTTCCGGACGCGCTTCATTTTTTGCGTTTTCAAGCATTGCAGCAAGCTTCTATTCTCCGATCAGCCTTAAAAACCGCTGATCGTTCATCTGCTCATTCGCGAGGTATTCACCGGCGCGGAACAGCGCGCAGGTCGCGACCGGCGTGGGAGCATTCTGCGCCTCCTCGCGGCTCCCGAGAAGGATCGCCCGGAAGGGTACGCCGTGCGCCTTCGCCGTTTCCTCCGCGACCGGCACGTATTTCGCGTTGAACGGACATTGATGCGTACAGTAAAGCACAAAGCCCTTTTTTGCCCTGTTCCTTTCCGTCTTCGATGCACGCCGGAAGCAGGTCGTTCGCATACCCGTGCCCCTCGAAGGAGTCCGACACCCGGAGGCAGTCGATATACAGAAAGCCCTCCGCGTCGATCGGGAACACGTCTTCTTTTTCCGTTTTTACATTAAAGTAACACCGCACAAATGCGAATGCGCGTCTTGCTTGATCTTTATTCCGTCATCTTGCACATTTTTTTCTTGACAACCGTCAGGTTACCTGCGAAAAATCTGCACAATCTGACGAAAAAATCTACTGCGCAATCCGTACGCCCGAATTGTGCGGTGTTGCCTTAATCATTTCTTTTTCTTCGGCGCGGGAAGATCGTCCGCGATCGCGGGGATCAGCCGGCACAGCAGCTCCTTGTCGTCCGCGTCCGGCGCAAGCATCTCCTTCGCGCCGTCGTACGGCAGCTCGAACGAGGCGTCCGGCAGCATCTCCCGCGCCGATTTTGTCGGCTTCACAAGGAACCTGTCGTCGTAGATCCCGCCGACGACCTTGCCCCGATAATAGATCACATATTCACCCATCATCGGTCTGCTCGAAACGCCGTCCAAAGCGGAAAGCTGCTCGAGAACGTATGCGAGAAAATCCTTGCCTGAAGCCATAATATCCCTCCGTATATGACGATCGCCGCGGTGCGAAACGACCCGCAGATCAGTTGTTTCCGGCGTTGCGGGCCGGAAGCCGGAAGCTGCCGGATTTATCCTGATTTACCGGACAGCATCGGTTTTTCTTCTTCGGAACTCTAAGGCAACACCGCACAATTCGGGCGTGCGGATTGCGCAGTAGATTTTTTCGTCAGATTGTACAGATTCTCCGCAGGCAACCTGACGGTTGGCAAGGAGAAGATGTGCAATATGACGGAACAGAGATCAAGCAAGACGCGCATTCGTATTTGTGCGGTGTTGCCCTAATCCTTTTTCATTTCACAAACGCTTTGATCTGTATCTGCGCCGAGCTTATTCCCGTATCGGTTTTTCTTTTATTATATCAAAGAAAAACAAAAATTCATAGCCCTTTTCTTCGGAATTTTTCTTCAAATATGCCGTTCCGCGGGTTTTGCGGCGTCTCTATTGATTTCCCCGGGAAAAAAGTGTAGAATGGTTTACGGCACAGCAGAAAAAACTATCGTTCGCAGAGGCGCAGACATGAAAAAAATCATCCTATCGGAAATCATATACGCGCTGATCATCACCGTTGTTTTCGGCGCGATCTTTGTATTGACAGAGGGCGTGGTGAAGCATAAGATCCTTTCGCCCGAGGCGTTTGACACGACGAAGTGCGACGGCGTGTGTCTCGTGGAGCTCAAATGCGCCGAGATCTACAACGACCGCCTGTATACGCACGACGATTTCGCCGCCGGAAAGACAGACAAGCCGAGCACGAAGGCCGATTATGATCATTATCTGACCTATCGCTTTTTTATCAATACCGTGCCGGGAGAGACCTATGCCTTCTTCAGCAAAAAATCGGACTACGCGATGAACGTATACGCGGACGGCGTTCCGATCTGCAGCGCCGGCGTCGTCTCCGACGATCCGGACGTCTTTGTGCCGAGCGCGTCGGGACCGACGGGGACCTTTACCGCCGAAAGCGACAAAACGGAGATCGTCATTCAACAGGCCAATTTCAACCATGTGCGGCATTACAACCTCTCGGTCATGGTCGGTCCCGCGAGAGATACGCAGCGTTACGTCAATCTGTTCTATATCAGCAGGACCGTGATGGTGATCTGTCTGATGACCGCGGGTCTGATGAATATGGGCATGTATCTGTTCTTTGACCGGAAACGCAGGTATCTGTTCCTTGCGTGTCTGTGCATCGCCGGGGCGGTGAATTACGCCACGCCGTTTTTAACGGTTTTCCTGTTCCCGAACATCAGCTGGTACGTCAGTCATAAGATCGAGTACTGTTCCAAAATCCTTGCTATCCTGTTCGGCATTGCGTACACGGACGCGGTCTTTGAAAACTGCGTCAATAAATATCTGAAACGCATCCTGTTCGCCTATCTCGCCGTCGGTATGGCGCTGACGCTGTTCCTGCCGTCCACCGCTTACACGCGGATCAGTACGGTGAGCACGTACATTCTGGCTGCGGGGGTGTGTCTCGGGCTGTGCAGCCTCGTGTTTACGATGGCAAGCAGGCGCTCCGAGATCGAACGGTATAAATGGCTGATCGTTTTCGGCGTGGGGATCGTGCTCGTGTTCGCGCTTGTGGAGCTGCTGGGCTTCTCCGGCAGAACGAACAACGCGATCAAAACCGAGACCGGTATCGTGGTGTTCGCGTTCATCAATACCGTGGCGCTGGCGCTGGATTTCAGAGACACGGGCAGAATGCTCGAGGAAGCGAAGCTACGCGAGGAAGAGCTACTGCGGACGAACGAGACCATGGTGAAGCTCGGCAAAATGCGCGACACCTTCGTGGCGGACCTGAGCCACGAGCTGAAAACGCCGCTGACGGTGATCGGCAATCTTGCAGCGCTTTCGGCATATCAGCTGCAGAACGGACTTGCCGACGAAAAGACCGCGGACGGACTGCAGAAGATCGAGAACGAGGCGGTCCGGCTGGGGCGGATGGTGGATCAGATGAAGCAGAAATCCGTCGCCGGGTTTTAGGACAACGGCGAAAAGGTGAAGGATCTTTTATCCACGCTGCGCTACGCCGCCGATTTCTGCGACCCCCTCTGCCGCAGGAACAACAACCGGATCACCGCGGACTGCGCGCCGGGCGTGACGGCGGATATCAGCGAGGATCTTGTGTTCCACTGCCTTTACAACCTGATCTCGAACGCCACGCGCCACTGCAAAAACGGCGTGATCGAGCTGAAGGGCGGGAGCGACGGAGAAATAACGGTGCTCCGTGTGATCGACCATGGCAGCGGTATGACGGATGAAGAAAAGACGAAGGCGTTCGACCGCGGGTATTCCGGGGACGCGGGCTCGGGGATCGGGCTTGCGCTCTGCCGCGAGATCGCGGAGGATAACGGCGGCGCGATCCGGCTGACGGATACGCCGGGAGGCGGCCTGACCGTAACGATAGAGTTTAAAAGGTGATAATATGGCGAAAATACTGATCGTGGAAGACAATAAGGACATTCTCTACGCCAACCGGACGATGCTCGAGCTGAACGGCTACGAGGTGTTTTCCGCGGAAACGCTCGCCGCCGCCGAAAGCGTCTTCCGGGAGAACAATATCGCGCTGATCATCCTCGATATCATGCTGCCCGACGGCAGCGGTCTGGACTGGTGCCGTGAGCTGCGAAAAACCGGCGAAGTGAAGATCCTGTTTCTCTCCGCGCTGGACACGAGCAGGGACGTGATCGCCGGCTTCCGCGCAGGAGGCGACGATTATCTGGAAAAGCCCTATCATATGGAAGAGCTTCTTCTGCGGGTCGAGGCGCTGCTGCGCCGCAAGAACACCGTCGCGCCGAAACATGAATTCGGCAACATCGTGTTTTCGAATTACGCTTTCGCCGCGAGTTGCGGCGGCAGGTATCTGCAGCTGAGGCAGAAGGAATACGCCGTTCTGAAATTCTTATGCGACAACGCCGGGACCTCGTTCGGCGCGAAGGAGATCTTTGAGGTCGTATGGGGCGTCGCGGAAGCGGAGCCGGGCGAGCTTCAGCCGTTCTATAACTGCATGAGCTCCCTGAAGGAAAAGATCGCAGACTCGAACGTCGAGATCGTTCACGAAAAGGGAAGGGGCTATGCCGTCGCCGTAAAAAACGGACAATAAGCAAAAATAGTTTGTTATATATTTTTAATGCGGGAATCTAACAAAATTGTTAGATTCCCGCGCTTTATTTATTTTATTTTATATATTATGATACTTATTGTAAAGTACCATATTGTTTTTTCTAACGAAATGAAAAAAAATCACAAACGGAGGATCTCTGTTCTTCCGGGGATTTCCTCAGGTTTTTTCCGCGCATATTTGTTTTTCGTTTTTGATCTCTTTTTTTCTCTTCGCATTCATGACGGCGATGGAGCACAATACCAGCGCGATCCCGAGAATCTTTAAGATACCGAGTTTCTGACCGAAAGCCAGAAGTCCGATCACGGCCGCGACCACTGTTTCCACGGAAGCGATCACCGGCACTTTCGACGTTTCCGTCATTCTGCCGATCCCGCCGTAATACGCGATATATGCCATCGCGGAAGGGATCACCCCGAATCCGATCAGGACAAGAAGGACCTTCCAGTTCAGCGCCGTCCCGATATTCCGATAGGGACGCACCAGGAAGAACAGCAGGATCGAACCGAAAAGCTGACCGTAGAACGCCGCTGTATAGGGGTTCTCATCGGCGGCTCCGGTCCGGGACAGAACGGGAAGCAGCGCATAAGTCAAACCCGCCAGCAGCCCCATGATCAGACCGAAAGCGGATATTTTCGCGTCGGTAAAATCCCCGCCGGTCACCGTCAGGACGCAGCCGACGATATTGATTACGATCGCCAGTATTTTGTTCCCCGTCAGAGGCTCGCGGAAAAACAGCCGGGACAGGACGGCGACATAGATCGGGGACGTATAAAGGAATACGGCGGCCGTCGCCATCCCGCTCTGCTCGATCGCGTTCATATAACAGACGTTGAAAAACGCTTGGGATACGACGCCGACCAGCATGCAGGAGATCAGTCCCCGTCTGCCGATGCGAAATAAAGACGTCCCCCTGCCCTTGATCAGCAGCGTCAGCGCCAGCATAAGCGTAGAAAAGAACACTCTGAAAAACGCTTGCGGTCCGGCGTTCATGCCCATATCGGAAAGCTTTGTCGCAAAAAAACCGATGCTTCCCCACAGGATCCCCGCCAGAAGGACCAGCAAATATCCTTTATTCTGTTCCGATTTCATCTTATCAAAACACCTTGTCCCCGTTTTCAGCCGGCGCATTCGTTAAGGGCGGAAGGGCAGCGCGTTGCCCGTTCGTTCCCGCGGCTCCGACCGAACAGGATTACAGTTTTTTCTTAAAACAGACGATCCTGTTCGTTTCCTCAAATCCCGTCGCCAGATGGAAATTGAGACTGTCGACGTTGTCAAGCTCGCAGTCGCCGGCAAACTCCGCGCAGCCCTTCTCTTTCGCCCACTTCTCGCATTCCGCCAGCAGCTGCGAGGCATATCCTTTTCTGCGGTATTCTTCCGTAACAAATATGCCTTCCAGATATCCGACCGGAGAGCTCTGCGTACCTTCCGCGTAGTTATGCCGCAGCTGGCACTGCGCAAAGGCGATCGGTCTGCCGCCGACGCATCCGAGAAAGCAGACCGCTTCTTCATTCCCTATCAATTCACGGAACTCTTCCGCCAGTTCGTCGGGATCATGTTCCGACCACATTCGGATCGCCAGCGCAGCAAGCACGTCGGCGTCTTCTTTCCCGGCTCTTCTGATCATGTCTCATCCTTCTCCCATATCCTGCGGCAGGGTTTCCGGCCAAGAGATTCTATTGCTGCGACGCTTCCCGCAAAAGCAGGACGACCGTCCCGACCGCAACATTTTCGTTCAGAAAAGTTGACCTGATCATTATATCAGACATTAGCAGAAATTCATAGACCTTTTCTTCGGAAATTTTGTTTCTTCGTATGTTTTCGGCTTTTCGGAAATGACGTCTGCATCGGCATTAATGTGCGTTTGTTCTTACATAGAATTAAAATATTAGAATTTAAAATAGAAAATAAAGCAGAAACAAAAAATACACTTATCTTAAATCCGGTAAAAACATCAGTCAAAACCATATTTTTCATTTTCGGAGGAATGAATCATGAACAAACAGACCCCGTCAAAGAAACTCCAACAGTTCGTCGCTGTATTTCTTTGCGTATGCCTCGTCGGCTCCCTGCTGCCGATGCAGGTATGGGCGAAGGAACAGCCGCAAACGATCGAGCAGGGCGACCTGCCGGAAGTCCTGAACACCTCAGACGGTGAGGTAGCCGTTCAGGACGAATGGGAAGATCTCTATCCTTACGGCACGTTTGCCTTCGGCACGTACCAGGCCGACCTGGGCGAGCCGGGCGCAAAAACGCCCGAAGGAGACGAGCTTCAGCAGAGCCTTCTTCTGCCGGTCTACCGGATCGGCGGCACCAGAGGGCGCGTAACCGCCAAGATCATCTATTCCCCCGTCGTCACGACCGACGAGAGCGGTACGCAGGCGATCTACGATTACGCCGCTTCAGGGAAACAGGATCTTCTGATCGAAGTCGAGAAGCCGAATCCCCTCGCCGCATATCAGCAGATCGGTCTGCCGGACGCGGAGAGAGAAATGCTCCCAGCACCTTCCGTCGGCATTCATTCCCGGACGGATGATGATAATAATCTTATTCTCTCCCTTACCGGCGCCGAAGAAGCCGCGGCATTCCGCTGGCAGTATAAAGGCGCGATGGGTTCGTGGAAAGACGTTCTGGACGGCACCGAGAGTGTTCTGACGCTGACCGGCGACGATTACAGCGCGATGGGCATCACGGGCTGGGACAGCCTTGATTTCCGCTGCATCCTGACGGTGGAAGACGTTCTGCTCTGCACGGTCTCGCTCAGAGGAGAGAATTACGTTCAGGACGTTCCCCTGTCTCCGATCCCGGACGGGCTTGTTTCTCCCGAAGAGCCGGAATACGAAGCGGTCGCGTTCGAGGGCGATTATGACGTCTACGAGCTATCACTGACGTTCGCCGAGGGTGAAACGGTGAAATATCTCCGCGTTACCGCGCTGGAAGACGAGCTTCCCGAGCTGTCGGAGATGGGCATGTTCACGATCGTCGGCTGCGAAGGAGGCGAGTACAGCGAGCTGAGCAACGCGCTGACGGTGATGATCTCGGATAACGATCCCTGTGAGCCGTCCGTGCTCGGCTTTGAAGTCAAGGATATCGTCGCGGACCGCGCGGAGGGCTTTGCCAGAGCGACCGTGAAACGTACCGGCGGCAAAAATTACAACGTCACGGTCGACTATACGACCGAGGATATTACTGCCGTTGCCGGCGTGGATTACGCCGCGAAAACCGGGACCATGGCGTTTGTGGGTTCCGTCGATGAAGTTACGGTCCCGATCGAGATCATCGCGAACGAAACCACCGAAGATCTGCGCTTCGCGCTGACGATTTCCAATCTGCGCGGCGGCGGCGACGGTCTGTGCACGATCGAAAACGACAGACTTGAAATAACCCTGTCCGGGAATGCCGCCGCTGCAGGGGAAAAGGCCGGCGGACAGAATCTCGCCACGGTGCTTTCTCATTCGGAAGGCGTCAGCGCCGATACGCGCGTAAATATCTCGGAAGACGCGCTGATCCCCGCGGCGGATACGCAGGAAAACTACGTGATCATGCGCGAGGATACGCCGGGCGAGGCGGAGTTTACCGAACCCGTACAGATGCGCAGCCACACGGTCAACGCGGGTTTCCGGTTTACAAGAACCGGCCTCGGATATAAAAACGATCTTTCCGACAAGTACTGGCGCGACTGGGAGATCGTTTTCGGTCAGGGCAACGGCCGTGACGCCGCCGACAGAGTCGATTTTACCGAAGATATCCGTTTCTATCTTTATGACGCCAAGCAAAAGCAATACGTATGGGATGACAAGGGCCTGCTGGGCACGGCCGGTTCCCGCGTCGCCACCGTGATCGGCACGGACAGCAACAATAATTCCATCGATATCCGTGTCGCCGAAAGATCCGATTCATCCAGCGATTATTTCAAGAATTATCTTGAGATGTCAGCGAACTACATCGGCGACGTCATGGCAGACCTGGGCGACGTCGGCCATCTTTACGACCAGCTTGAGTTTGCGAGCTATTTGCGCGAAGTCGGCACAAAATCACGCAGCGGAAGCGGTAAATCCAGATTCATCAAACCGAAGCTGACTCTGGGCGTTACAAGAGCCGAATCATATCTCGGCGGGGATGCGATCAACCAGGTGACCACCTACGATTTTGAGATCGAAGGCAAAGAATCCCACGTCTTCCACTGGTGGACGAGCCGTTACGGCGCCAACACAACTTTGAGTATGTTTTCAGGCCCATTGGGCGATAATGATCCCGCGACTGTCACCGGATCTCTCAAGAGTGTTGCGCTGCCGATGAACGCCGATCTTAACATTGAGCTTGCGCTTGTTATGGCAAAGCAGTGGAGCGGAGAAGAGATGAGTTTAACCGACTGCACAGAGCGTATGCAGAAAAGTGAGCGTACCGAAGTCGATATCCCGATCTTCCGCCTTCATCGCCGGGTTCTGACCGGGACGGACAGTATCCCCGTCATTCTCTATACCGCAAACGACACGAATGAAGCGGAAAATCTGAACTGGACCCCGATCGACAGCGGATTTTATTCGAATCTCAATCCTGCCTTGTCGTTGTTGTCCGGCGGCGTGACCGCTTCCGGTGATCTGTACGTCGGTTCTGTTTTGCAATTTGATACCGGCAATATCCCGGAGGGGTTCAGGATCCCCGAAGGCGGCATTTTCATTACCGACGTTGCAACGGGGGAAAAAGCCCCCTTTAAGATGGATGCTTTAGGAAGCACAAACAGTGATGATCCGCAGTCCAACAGTGTCAGCTGGAAGGTCACGCTTGACAGCGGCACGCTGACCGATGCCCAGATGGCCGCCAAATACCAGATCAACATCCTTCTCGAGCGCGCGCAGACCATTGAGATCGATCTCGGTCCGTCTCTCGGCAACAAAACGCATGCCGAGGTAATGCAGAATTTTGCTCCGGCCAGCGGTAAAGCCGTTCCGAAAGCAGACTGTTCCGTCACAAGCACCACTGCGAACACTTCGGGATTCTATTTTGCAGATAAAACGACTTTAAATCTGACCGGTTCGCAGTGGCAGTATAAGGGCGGATCCGTTTATAAGACAAAAACGGACCTGATGAATATCCAGACGATCAACTTCCATAAAGATCACCGTGATCAGATCATTTACAACGGCGATTCCTATGCGGGTGACGACGATATCAAGATCGGTCTTGCAGATCTGGCGACGCCCATCCTTCACTTTACGTATTATCATCGTGATTTCCTTACCGCAATATCGCCCATGGTGGTCAATATCATCAGTACCGATCTCTATTATGACGGGAACGGCGACGGCAAGATCAGCGGTATGTTTGACGAAACACATATGATATTCAACGTATCGGACGAAGATGAGTTTCTCGGCCACGCGAACGGCGATTATCCGGAATCCACCTTCAAACCGAAAGTAGACCAGGACAGAGTGATCGACGAAAACGGAAACGTATTGACGCAGTCTGTCTCTGGGAACAAGGTCCATCAGTATTATCTGAAAGTATACTATACGATGCGGCCCAAATCAATTACGGTCCCGCAGGGCGCAAACGCTTCCGACAAAGCGCAGGTGCTGCCTGCATTCCTCAGCGCGGCTACCAATCAGAAGACGCTCATGTCGCTGACGCCGGAACAGAGGGCTTACCGTTTTATCAAAGGCGCAAATACCGACGGTCATCTGATGTACGGCGCTGAAGCCTCAAAAACAAGTTACATCGATATTCCGCTCGGCGGCGATCTGAGCTTCATCACCTACACCTCGAAAACGGAAGCGGTCAGAGATAAAGACGATAAGATCATCGATGCGGTAACAACGAAAGAATATACGTGGGACCCGAATTACATCGGCAATCTCATCGTTAACTACGATAGCCCCACGCCGATCATCGATACGAACAATATCACCGGCCACCCCGTTTCCATGGCGGGAGAGAACCTTATTCCGACCTCTGGAGAAAGCACAACATATAGTTATAATGATACCTCGCTGGCAAAAATGAACGGCTATCTCGGCGCATTTGCCGGCAGGACCACTTTTGCTCTCTGCGCGCAGCCGCAGAAGACGACGATCGATCATATCACAGACCTCGGGAGCATTACGCCCGACGCCTATACGATCGGCAACGTTTCCTCCAGCCCCAACGCCGACAGCGTCATGAATCTCAGCGACGGCGGCGAACCCGGCTCTACCGGCGGCGATACGCCGGGCGACGACACGGGGTTCCCCGAATTCGGCGCGGACCTGGGCGTTGAGCTTCCGTCTCTTGAGCTTGAGCTGGGCGATTACGCTACGCTGATCATGGACGGATACCAGGTCGGTTTCGCGATCGGCATCCCGCTGTTTAAATATGAGGATACCAATTACAGCGGTTCCGAAAAAGAGACCGTCAACGGCAATACCACGACCAAAAGCAAAGTTGACGAAAACGGCGACCTGCACGAGACGATCACATCCAAGGACGAAAAAGCGAAAACATCGACAGAGACCGAAAGGGTCACAAAGAAAGATCCCAACGATCCGAATAAACGGACCGTGGAATCCATGACGGTCGAAACGGATGAAAAGGGCAACAAGACTTATAAAAAAGAGACAAAGCAGCAGGAAATGAAGAAGGATAAAGACGGCAAGGTGACCTGGGAAGACGTCGGCAAATCGACGATCGACACCACGCCGCCGGCACCTTCTCAACCTGATCCGAAAAAAACGAACAAGGAATTGTTCGAGGAGCGTATCTCCGACGCGAACGGACAGCTCGCGACCCTCGCAGGCTTTGTCAATGCATGCAAATCCAAACAAAAGGATGCGCTCAAAGATTTCTGGAACGGCGCATGGGAAGACGACAGCCTCAATAACGCGAAAAACGGCAACGGCACCTCCACAAAGGTCGAGGTCTCTTTCACCGTGCAGCTCTCTCTGATGTTCGAGTACAATCCCGTCGACAACTGCCATTACTTCAAGTCGGCGGGCATCTCGGCGACCTTAGGCATCGAGCTTTCCGCGCAGCACAGATTCAGCGCATGCCCGCTGGTTTACGTCTATATCAAGCTGGGGATCTCGGTCGAGCTCGCCGTCTCCCTGTCCTGCACACGCAATGCGAAACTCGGCTCGGAGATCAAGACCTTCGAGAGCGGCAGCCTCACCGGCCTTACGGAAAACAAACCCGTGATCTTCAAGCTCGATATGAAGAGCGGTAAGAATAAGATCCGCGGTTTCCATATCGATCTGCTCGGAACGGTATATATGGAGGTGTATGATAACGCCTCACTGACCGGTGAGCTTCTGACTTCAGGCGCGCTCTCCGGCGACGGCTCCGAAAAAGAAGTATTGCTCAAAGCATACAATAAGGTCGTCTACGTCCGTCTGACGCCGCTGCGCGGCAAGGTCATCGCAGAGAACCTCAAACCTATCGTCGGCGCCAGCAGCAAGGTCGTGTTCGACGGACTGAACATCACCCCCAGTATCGAGCTGGAGGCCGGTATCGGCGTCGGCGTGGAATTGCTGAAATTCGAGGTCTTCGTGAAAACCAGCATCGCGATCACGATCACCATGGGCGGTTATCTTGAGGAAACGGATCGTTACGAAGGGTTCTATATCTCCTCGTTCAATTGGGGGCTGGCCGTCGGCTTTAATTTCACGGCTCTGTTCTTCAACTACTCGCAGGAGTGCATCGCCATCGCCGTAGAGGGTGAACAGCACGGCACAGGCGGATATTTCTCATGGAATATCTCCGCTTCCGCGGTCGACGGCAACTACCCGTTATGGTCAAAAGATACCTTTACCGCTGCGGACGGCAAACACCTGGACGGCGAACCCGAACCGCCCGACGGGGTCAATATCGGCCCGGAAGACCGCAACATCGTTTTCAGAGATGCGGACGGCTACGCGATCGAGCCGGAAGGCTTTGAATTCCCCGACGATTGCGATTGGGATATGATGCGCAACGTTGCGGCGTGGCGCTGGGGCGGCGGCGATTTCAAGGGTGAGATCCCGCAGGACGGCGACTTCTCCATCGCGAACAAGACCGGGGTCAAAGTCGAATTCACCGTACCCGATGATACGGGCAAGATCAGGGTTTATTTCGACGGCACGCTTTCGTATAAAGTTGAGACGACTTCCAAAACGAAAGAAAACGTGAAGAAATCACCGGTAACGATCGACGTCGGCGATAATGAGACGAAGGTCATTCTGACGCTCAAAAAAGGCACGAAGATCGACCGTTACGAAGTGATCGAAAACAAAGATACTGACGGCGGTCCCGGCCGCGCTCCGAGTATCAGTCCGAAGACGTCGGCAGGCGGGGAAGAGATCAATCTTGTTTCCGTGAGCGCGCCGACGGACGTCTCGCGCACGCAGTCGATCACCCGTTCGAAAGCTTCGGGGACCCGCGCGATCACCCCCGCAGGGACCGATGACTTTGAGCTTTCCGGCGTGAACACGACGGGAGACGCGAAAAAGCTGGTAAGCGGTCTCGCAACGGGATACAGCTACAAGCTGTTCAGCGCCGGAGACGACAATTTCATCCTTTATCCTTACAGTATCGACGGCACTGCGCAGCTCGTGATGAGCAAGGTAGTTATGACCGGCGACCTGAGCACGGTCTCGGGTCTTGAAAATCCGATCGATCCGAGCGCCGCCGAGCCTTATCTCAAGGTCGATAACGACAGCTTCGGAGATCTGGATTATAACGTCAGCGTGAACGGCACTGCCGTCACCGTTGTCTGGAGCGCTTATTATGACGATACGCAGGCGAATTCCGCCGTCGACGCAGCGAGAAACGTCGTCGTCAAGAGAGCAACGCTCGATATCGCGACCGATTCTGCGTTCAGCGCGCCGGAGATTCTGACTGAAGGCGTCGGCAATTATCGCTTCCTGCCTGTACAAAGCGGCACAGATACGGTATGGGTCGAAAGCGACGGCGCTAACGACGGGAACGACGAGCTGGCAGCGTATCTGCTTGCGACCAACCCCGGCCTTACGATTGAAATGCTGCAGACCGGCACGGTCACGAAAGAAAATGCAAAATACGCCGCCGCGGTGTACCGCTATATGCTCCAATCCGACGTGAACCTGATGTACGGAAAGAACAGCAAGCTCTGCGCATCGAACGGCGCGACAGATATCGTAACCGGCGAACATATCGAAAACATTGAGACCGGCGTCGTCGGCGGAACGCAGGTCGTGCTCTATTCGACGACGGAAACAGCCTATTTCAACGGCAACATCGAAGATCCGGTTACGATGGATACGCTCGTACCTGTGGAGCCCGACGATTTCGACGCGAATACGGAGCTCGGGATCATCCGAAGACTCTATATACGTACGCTGAACGGTACCGGATGGGGCGATGCTTACCTGATCCAGACCGTGGTCGACTTCGACTCCTGCGACACAGACAATATCGACAGCAAAGAGCTGAAGGACGGTATCTACGTTCAGAACGCGCTTGCGGTCGAGCAGGCCGATCCTTACTTCGGCAAGCTGCAGTTCCTTTCGGCGAATCTCGACTCGGCAGATGCAAACGAGACCGTTCTTCTGTATGAGATGGGCGGCAACACCTATCTTATGCGTCAGGCGGACATCACTTCCCTGCTTTCCGGCGGCGAAGCGACGCTTGTTCCCATTTTTACAGAGACCACGGGCAACGACGTTTCGATCGGTTCCGACGGCCAGAACCTTGCGGTCGTGTTTACCTCGAACGTACCGGGCAACCTTTCGAACGCCATCTACACCGCCTGGTGGGATCGCAACATCGGCGGCTGGGGCAGCCCGACGCTGCTCGCGATGCGCCATCTGCAGGTTTATGAGGACGGGATCCGCGACGGTATGAGTCCCGAAGAGATGGAACAGGCATACCTGGGCAAAATCACGACAAAAGACGGACATACGGGTTCCGATCAGGTGCTGACGTTCTCCGATCTGCAGATGTCCGTAAGGACCGTCGGCAACGCCGGCGGCACCGACGCTAAACAGCTGCTCGTGATGACGATGGGCAGCATGCAGAAGGTCGAGGAAAAGACCGTCCTCATGGACGAAGCAACCGGAAAAACGCTCGACACGATCGCTCCTGTCGGCTCCGCCACGCTCGGTTTCTATTCCATCGCGTTCGGCGCCGGCGAACAGGCGCTCGGCCAGGCCAAGCTTTCGCTGGCGAATTACGACTTCAGCGCAGGCAATCACCTGATCGGCGGACTTGAGTTTATGAATACCGGCACGGCAGCCGTCCGCGCAAGCGACGCGAACCCGATCACCGTTCAGCTGAAGGTAAGAGAAGGCGCAGAACCCGCGGAAACGGATTTCGTTATGGCAGAATGGCAGCTGAAGAACTCCATCCGCTCCGGCGCGTCGGTACTTCTCAGCTTCAAGTCGGCCCAGATTATCAATACGCTGCCGGTCGGCACGACCTTCTATCTCACCGTCACGGAGGATACAACCTACTTCGGCGAAAACAGTTTCCGTGATATGATCGATAACCTGCTTGTCGTCGAACAGAAGCCGGAACTGTCGATCAGCGGTTTCACGGCAGAGCTGACCGGGATCGAAAACGGCAAGGCGTACTTTACGATCAACGCTGTCGTTACGAACACCGGCAATGCCGACGCGAACAACGCCTATATTCAGTTCTCATACGATACCGGTAGAAAAGATGCCTCCGGCGTGAATATCTATAATGCCGCAAACATCACCGGCAGCACCCTGAACGCTTCCGAGCAGCAAAACGCGAAACGAGGCGCGATCACCGGAGAGAATTTCAGCGCAGGCGTGTATATGCTCAAGCACGGAAGCGAAACGTATATCCAGAAGGGCAAATACCGTACGGTGACCGGTACGCTTTGTCTTCCCACGTCGTATTTCGTCAACGAGGATGACTTCAACGGCCTGCATTTAAGGGCTGAAGTCTATTCGGATTTCGACAGCCCGGATTATAACGATGCGCTCGGCGGTCTTTATTCCTCCGATCACAACGAATACAACGGGGCAAACAACGCTTCCGAGATAACGGTCAAGCCGAAAACGATCTTTGAGGCGCCCGAACATATCACCTCGGCGCTCGGAACGACGCTGAATCTGCCGATCGATTTCACTTCCACCGCAGACAAGAACGATATCCAGCTCACCGAGATCAGCGACGGCACGGAAGGTTGGGAGCCGCGCATGGGCGTTTGCTACTATGACGCGAGCCGCAAGGTCATCGTCGCGGCGCCGAACGCAGAAGCGCAGGCCCTGATCGCCGCGGGCAAGGATGCGACCGGCATCCTGCAGCTCAGAGACAGCGCGACGAACTCCATCGCTGCGATCGCATATACGGTCGGCGCAATGGGCAACGGCGTGAATATCTATCGCGACGATAATTCGTTCACCTTCCGTAATAAGAACGGAACTGCTACGAACCTTTACGCTTCGGTATCGGAGAATCCCGGCTGGCTGTTCACGGACGTCGGTGTCGACATGATCTGGAACAACACCTTTACCGGCGAGATCCCGATGAACAACGACCTTGCGGAAGCGTATCAGGACGGCGCGTACGTTGAGTTCTATACCGTTGCGGATACGATCACGGTCTACTTCAGCGGTGAGATCACGGTTACAACGACCTTAAACAATACTTCCAAGACCTGTACCTCTCCGACGAAGATCTCCTTCAACAACAATAACGGAGACAGGCATAAAGTGAGGATCACGGCGGCGAAGGGCACCTACATCGACCGCTACGTCGCCACGTACAAAACGAATCCCGTGCCCGCCACCGATCCGGATGCGCCGCAGATCTACTGGAACCGCAGCTTCCCGCAGACGGCTTCGGTGCAGACCGGCGAAGGCGTGACCATGAGATGCTACATCATGGACGCCGGCAATCTGGGCAGCGTACAGTTCGGCGACGTCACCCTGACGACAAGCACCTCGCCGAAGCTTGTAAAGCTCGAAAACAACGTGTAGTATTTCGATTATACCTTTACCGCCAACGGCACTTATTCGGTGCGCGCGGCGGACGAAGCCGGCAATACTTCCGGCAGTGACGTCGGCGTCGACTGGTTCAACAGCGTGGTCTCCGCGGGTGCGATCGCCGACGCTCCGGACCTCAAAACGTCCGATCTTCACTTCGTTGACGACTCCGGCAACAACATCCCGACGACCGGCATGATCAATACGCCGCCGAAACTCAAATCCGATTACGTACTCTCGGATACGGAAACGAGCAGCGCGCATCTGTTCACAGACGGCGTTCTCTCCACCGCAGCGCTGGAAAGGAATGCGGACGGCACCTGGCCGGTGGGAACGAACGGTTGGTATATGGTCCGCGTGGACCGCGAAGACGGCACGTGGGCAAGAGAACTTGCGCACATATCCAACCTCGACATCACCATGCCGCAGCTTTCGGTACAAGGCGGCAGCGGCAGCATCGAGATCACGGCGTCGGACAACGGATCGCTTGCAAGTCTTACGGTCAACGATTATCCGATCGCCGTCAGCGGCAATGTCTATACCGGCAGCTTTGACGCGCCGTTTACCGGCACGTACAAAGTCGTCCTCAAGGATAACGCCGGCAACAAAGCCGAAAAGACTGTTCAGCTCACGGTGCCGATCACCGTGGACGCCGAATGCTTCAGCCAGACGTTCTCCTGCGCAAACAACGTCCTGCAGGGGACCGTGACCGCGGATCCCGCGAAGATCGCGGGCGGCGCTTATGACGCTTCGATCAGCCGGCCGAAGGACAACGTCTATAAAGCCAGCTATTCCGTCGCGCTCGTCGAAGCAGGAAAAGATCCCGCGCAGACCGACTTTGCCGCGATCGGTGAAGACCCCGTCACGTTTGAATCGCTCCCGGTCGGAGAATATGAGTTCTACGTCTCCGATTCTGCAGGAACGACGCAGAAATATACGAATAAGATCAAAATTGCGCATCCGGCGAACGAATGGGAAGCGCCGACATATGAATGGAACGCGGACAACAGCCGGGTGACCGCGAAACACGTCTGCCACCTCGACGCGACGCATTTTGAAACGGAGACCGTAAATACGACTTCCGAAATTACGCAAGGCGCGACCTGTACCGAGGCCGGCGTGAGGAGATATACCGCCGAATTCTCGAATAAGGACTTCCGCAAACAGACAAAAGAAGTTCCGATCGCTCCGATCAATCATGAATACGGAGAATGGACGTTTGTCGACGTGGATACGCATCAGCGCGTCTGCGCGAACGATCCGACGCATATTGAAACGGACGGTCATACATGGAATAAAGGCAAAGTCACCACACCCGCGACCTGCAGATCCGAGGGCGTAAAGACTTATACCTGTACGGTCTGCGGCGGGCAGAAGACCGAACCGATCGCCAAAGATCCCGAGAATCATGAAGGCGGGACCGAGATCCGCGACGCGATCAAAGAGACCTGCGGCAAAGACGGTTATACCGGCGACACTTACTGTAAGGGCTGCGACGTAAAGCTGAGCGAGGGCAGCAAGATCAATAAAACCGGCAAGCACACCTGGAACGACGGCGTCGTGACAAAAGCCGCCACCTGCAAGGATACCGGCATCATGACCTATACCTGCCGCATCTGCGACGCGACCAGGACCGAGGTCATCGATAAGGACGCCGCGAATCATACCGGCGAGACCGAGATCCGCGGCGCGAAAGAAGCGACCTGCGGCGAAGACGGCTATACGGGCGATACCTATTGCAAAGACTGCGGCGAAAAACTCAGTGACGGCAGCAGGATCGATAAGACCGGCAAGCATACCTGGGACGACGGCGTCGTGACGACAGCCGCCACCTGCAAGAATACCGGTATTATGACCTATACCTGCCTTGACTGCGGCGAAACCAAAACCGAGATCATCGATAAGGACGCCGAAAACCATGCAGGCGGTACCGAAGTGCGCGGCGCGAAGGAGCCCGGTTGCGGTGAAGACGGTTATACCGGCGATACCTACTGCAAGGGCTGCGGCGCGAAGCTGTCAGGCGGCGAAGCGATCGAAAAGACGGGCGCGCATTCCTGGGACGCCGGAACGATCACGAAACCCGCCACTTGCAGGGCCGAAGGGATCATGACTTACACCTGCACGGTCTGCGGTGAGCAGAAGACGGAAAGCATCGCGAAAGATCCCGCGAACCACGTCGGCAGGACCGAGGTCAGAAACGCGAAAGACCCGACCTGCGGTGAAGACGGCTACACCGGCGACACTTACTGCAAGGCCTGCGGCGCGAAACTGACAGACGGCGAAGCGATCGAAAAGACGGGCGAGCATTCCTGGGACGCCGGAACGGTGACGAAACCCGCCACCTGCAAAGCCGAAGGGATCATGACTTACACCTGCACGGTCTGCGGTGAGCAGAAGACGGAAAGCATCGCGAAAGATCCCGCGAATCACGTCGGCAGGACCGAGGTCAGAAACGCGAAAGACCCGACCTGCGGTGAAGACGGCTACACCGGCGACACTTACTGCAAGGCCTGCGGCGTAAAGCTGTCAGGCGGCGAAGCGATCGAAAAGACAGGCGAACATACCTGGGACGACGGAACGGTCACGAAACCCGCGACCTGCAGCGCCGAAGGAGTTATGACTTACACCTGTTCGGTCTGCGGTGAGCAGAAGACGGAAAGCATCGCCAAGGATCCCGCGAACCACGTCGGCAAGACCGAGGTCAGAAACGCCAGAGAAGCAACCTGCGGTGAAGACGGCTATACCGGCGATACTTACTGCAAGGGCTGCGGCGCGAAGCTGTCAGGCGGCGAAGCGATCGAAAAGACGGGCGAGCATACCTGGGACGACGGCACGGTCACGAAACCCGCGACCTGCGGCGCCGAAGGCGTTATGACATACACCTGTGCGGTCTGCGGTGAGAAGAAGACGGAAAGCATCGCGAAAGATCCCGCGAACCACTTCGGCGAGACCGAAATCAGAAACGCCACAGACGCGACCTGCGGTGAAGACGGCTATACCGGCGATATTTACTGCAAGGGCTGCGGCGCGAAGCTGTCGGGCGGCGAAGCCATCGAAAAGACAGGCGAGCATACCTGGGATGACGGAACTCTCACAAAGGCCGCGACATGCAGCTCCGAAGGCGTTAAGACTTACACCTGTACGGTCTGCGGCGAGCAGAAGACGGAGAGCGTCGCCAAGGATCCCGCGAACCACGTCGCCGAGACCGAGGTGAAAAACGCGAAAGAAGCGACCTGCGGTGAGGACGGCTATACCGGCGATATTTACTGCAAGGGCTGCGGCGCGAAGCTGTCAGGCGGCGAAGCGATCGAAAAAACAGTCGTACATTCCTGGGATGTCGGAACTCTCACCAAGCCCGCCACCTGCAAGGCCGAAGGAATCATGACTTACACCTGTACGGTCTGCGGCGAGCAGAAGACGGAAAGCATCGCGAAAGATCCCGCGAACCACGTCGGTCAGACTGAGGTAAGAAACGCAAAAGAAGCGACCTGCGGTGAAGACGGCTATACCGGCGATACTTACTGCATGGCCTGCGGCGCAAAGCTGACAGACGGCGAAAAGATCGAAAAGACCGGAACGCATGTGTGGGATGAAGGCAAGATCACCGCGGAAGCGCAAATCGGCGCGGACGGAGAAAAGACATTCACCTGCACCCTTTGCGGACAAACGAAAGTCGAGCCGATCCCGTCGCTGCCGGATGAGGAACAGACGACCCAGCCGCCCGTGACCGAACCCGGAGTATTCTATCTTCCCGGCGACGTGAATCTCGACGGAAAGATCAATTCGTCCGATGCGAGAAGGGCGCTTCGCGCGGCAGGCAAGCTGGATAAACTCAGCGAGCTTGAGACTCTTCTGGCCGATATCGATGGAAACAAAAAGATCAGTTCGTCTGACGCCAGAAAGATCCTGCGTATCGCCGCGAGACTCGATCCCGCTCCGGGTAAGATGATCGAAGTAAATATTCAAACCTCAAAATAACAGCCGGTTTCCTGCCGGCTCGGACAGGAATCACTCCCTGATTTTGTGTATTGCCAGAAGGACCGGCAGGAAACAATCGAAAAACGACATGTGAATTCCGCACTGAAAAAACAGATCCCGCGAAGGGATCTGTTTTTTCAGTGCGGATCTGTTTTTTACAGAACAGGTTCGATTCCCGTCACGAGGCGGGATAGGTCTGTATGATCCACATGCGCCAGTTTTTGTAAGCGACGCTGAAGTTCATACCGAACGCCTCTTCGAAGGTCTTTTGACCGAAGCAGAACAGGCTGAGCTGTTCAAAGCCGTGGGCTTCGTCCAGCCACGCGAGAAAAGACGCCGCCGTAAACGCCGTCAGCAGGGTATCTCCCGGTTCTTTGTCTTTCATGCGCGAAAAATCGGGTTCTTCCGTGACAGGCAGGCTTTCGCAGTAGCTGCCCCAGTGCGTCAGACCTTTTTCAAAGCAGACGCGCGCGCAGGCGTCATAGACCGTACGGTAATCCGCGGCAGTCACGTTTTCGGGATCGACGCCCCCGGCGATGCACTGCGCATAGTAAGGGAGCTCCGGAACGATCGGCCATTTGTCGATCACTTCGGTATACGGATCGATACACGTGCCGACGTACCACGCGTAGCCGAGATGCTCCCAGCCGACGGCGTTCGAGTTCATCAGGGCGAGCAGATACAGAAACTCTCTGTGCGTTCCGATCTCGTTGTACTCAAGCGTGATCTGCTCCTCATCCGCCTCATACCCGTACAAATTGTCGATCCTGATCACGACCGGAAGCTCTGCGCGGGCGGCAGGGTACGCCGCGCCGGCATTTTCGCGCAGATACTGCCGCAGAAAACGGAGACTTTTCTTCGTCCTGTCGATCATGCCGGGCAGCTCCGCCTGTTCGTCCAGGCCATCCCTGCGCAGCATGACGAGATAGGCGCTGAGGTAAAACTCATCGTCCCGGACCTCCAATACCCGCGCGTCTCCGATCTCATCCGGAAGCGAAATCGCAGCGTAATCGTCTGCCCCCTCGACGGAAACCGTCCGGGTTTTGGCGTCATAGCCGATCGAAGGCTGCGTATTCTCCGAACCGCATCCGGTCAAAGCGCACAATAACATACAAGCTGCCAGCAGCACCGCGACCGTTCGTTTCATCATGATCTTCCTTTCATATTGCCTTTTTCGCCGCGATCAGATACCGGTGCGTCGTTCCGACGATTTTGCCGTCGCGCTCTACGGTTTTCTGCAGTCGCAGAAGCCGGTCAAAGCAGCGGTCGACGGAAAAGCCGGGAAACTCCCATTCGATGATCCTTGCGAACCACACGAAAGCGCCGACGTCGGAGAAACAGATCGGCAGAAAGGCTTCGTCCGCCTGCAATATCTCAAAACCCGCGTCCGCAAACGCCGCCCTCTGCTCCCGCAGATTCTCATGGGGAAACGGCTTCCCGGTCCCGGGAAGGACCATTTCAACCAGTTCTCTGTCGTTGTCGGAGCCGACCTGCTGCGTAATGAACAGCCCGCCGGGTTTCAGCAGCCGTTTGATCTCCGGCGGATAAAAGTTCCCGTGCCGGTTGATGATAATATCGAAGGATCCGTCCGCGAACGGAATATCTGACGCGTCTTTGCATTCGCGCAAGTCGATCCCCAGCGGCAGCAGCCGCTCCCGACAGAGCTTTACATTCGGCGGATAGCCCTCCGTCGCAGCCGTGTTTTCATACGGGTGCCGCAGAGAGAGAAGGAACTCCCCGCCGCCCGTATCGTAATCAAGAAGCTTCATATCATCCTTAAGGAAACCGCGGATGATCGTCTCGTAATCCCACGGGAGATTGTCTTCTTCCTCATAGCGTCCGTGGATATGCGAAAAATCCCACCCCTTGATAAAGGCACGGTCTTCCTCATTTTTCCATATGGTTTTCAGCTCTTCCGTCGTCATTTCCGTCGCTCCGCAAAACTGAATTTATCAACGATGATTCACGTCAGAGACGCTTATACATCACATACCGCTTTTATTTAACGATTTTTGAAATTGGAATAAAATGGAATACAACGCCGTATTTGCAATGCAGAGGGAAATAATAAGATACCGTCACAATAATGCACAGCGCTGCTTAAGCACGTTGACAATTTGTGTGAACTCTTCGGCTACAGGTTCCCGTATGACTTTGATTCCATTCTCTTCGACATATACGTTAGAGTAAAAAGATTCGTTGTGGCTGCAAAATGTAATTCTCATATAGGCATCTCGTTCAGCACCGGGTGGAAGAAGCGAAAGTTTGTCTTCTAATGTGTGATTTCGGATCATTCGCTCAAAAGCAGTTGCAACCCGTTCCATATCTTGATCAGAAATCGTCGTTGTTTTCTCATCTTTTTTTCTGACGTTTATTCTTGATGAAAAACCTTGCAATCATTTTCAACCCTCACAATTCAACATAATTCATTGATTCTCTCATTCAATCGCACTATTACTCATTCGTTCAGTTCAGCGTATTTGAATTTCCGTTGTTTCCTGGTTTTCTGTGCCGGTTCAGGCAGCAATACTACCATCTCAACGTGTCTGGAGGCAATGACTTGAATGTTCCCGGTAAGCGGGGTCTTATTCATAATTCCTCGTAAGAGGAAACAAGTCTACCGTTCTTCCTGTTCTGTTGTTCTGATCCTATGCCCCTCTTGTATCGCCGCGAATGTCGCCACTGCACTGACGATCGCTCCGCTGTATTTCAGATCAATAACCGTCAATGTCAGCGGAAGGATAAACAGCAATATGCCCGTCACCTTATTCATTACCGTATGTAAGACGACAATCTCTTTTCGCATGACATATCCGCAGATCAGGTTGACCGCCCTGATCACGGCGATCACGATGATCCAGACCGTAAGCCAGATCGGTACGTGAATGACCGGGATCAGTCTGATCAGACAAACAACGACCAGAACGAAATCGGCCGCGGTATCGAGCTTCGAACCGAACGCACTGACGGTCCCCGTTTTTCTCGCGACCGTCCCGTCGATCATATCGCTGACTCCGGCAGTAATATACAATGCATAGAACGCCGGTGAAAACACCGGACAGAACAGCAGGGCAATACTGCAGACGATCCGGATGCATGTGATGATATTTGCCATATTACATCGGCGTCCCCACTTCGATCAGGTTGCCGTCCGGGTCATAGAACCTGATCACTTTCTGTCCCCAGCTGTGCGTCATGAGCCGGTTCACATACCTGACTTCGGGATAGTAGCTTTCCAGCTTTTCGACAAAGCCTTCAATATCCGATTCTTCAAAATAGAGCTCGCAGGAATTGTTCTCCGGAATGATCTCCCTGCCGAGGAACTCCCTCCAGTATTTCTCTTCCTGCAGAACAAGCCCTTCCGAGAGGATCATATTGCCGTCGTTGTCGAAGATCAGCTCAAGACCGAACAGGTCATGGTAGAACTGTCGGGACCTTTCGATATTTTTTACCACGATCAAGACGTTCTTCAGCTTCATCGGTTTCTTCTCCCCTTGTTATTTGATCCGTATCGGATGACGGATAACGGTTTTCAGCTTCTGGGGCGCAACTTTTCTTGCGTCGCTCAGGTAGATCTCATGATGCATCCGCTGTTCTGTGATATCCGGAACATATCCCTGCCGTTCAATTAACTCATGCATCAATGCTACGGTTGCTGGTTCGTCGTCGTAAGAACCGATATGCAAGCACTGAACGCACAGTCCCTCGTCATAAGTAAGATACTCCGCTTTGGAGAAATCGGTCTTCTTTTTTCTTGCGGCTTCCCCGATCGCCCAATCAAAGTCTGCCTTTGAAACGAAATCAGGCAGTCTGATAACAGATATCCAGTGGAAGTTCTCTTTGTTTGAATAATCGACGCCCGTCACACCCTCCTGCCACCAGAATCCCTCAAGCGGCGGAACGACATAATCGAAATACCCGTCGATCTGACGTTCACTTTTTTTGCTCATTTTGATCGTGAAGGCGACGCCGTACAGCAGTCCGATCGCCCGTTTGTATTCACCGTCTTCCCGATTGGGATCGCCCTGCCCGCGAACGGCAATATAGTTCATGCCCGGCACTGTTACGATGCCGGGCTTGTTTTCCGGCAGATAGAATTCTTTGTATTCCTTTTTGTAATCGAAAGCCATGATACCGTCTCCCGCATTTTTTCTTCCTTCGGTTCAGTCCGAGCCTTTATTCGCTTGCGATTTCCTGCAAATCGAAGAACTCGAATCTATGCGAGTGAAAATTCGATTTCGTCAAGCCCCTCTGTTATCGAATTCTTTTTTCCTGTTTTTTTAAAACCCATTCTGCAGTAAAACTTTTCTGCTCTTGTATTATTTTCAAGAATCCATAGCGTAGGAGTATCCGCACATTGACCGACAGCATATTGCAATAACTGCGTTCCATAGCCCATGTTTTGCAAATCCGGGAGGACATAAAGATCTTCTATTAAACTGTTCGTTACAGAAACAATCCCTACGGGCTTTTCATCAACTGCCAGCAAATAGATCTTCGTCCCGCTGTTCATCTTGCCGGTCAAATACTCCCGTTGCCGATCCGGTGTATGCAGCTCTATGAAATCAGGCGCACAAAAGGCACGGTGCGATTCCTTCCACGATATGGAATGAATCGTCGCCGCTTGAAGAAGATTTGTTCCATCTACAGGAATGATCACACTTACCTCCATAAATTCAATCCGGAAAATTATTTCGAACTTTTCAGATATTCATCGTCCCTGGACTCATACGGAACGGAAGTATTGTCTTTCTTTTGGTGGCACAAGAGACATACCGTCTCGACAAACAGGAATTTAGCTATCGTTCGATTCGTTTTATAAATCGTTTTTGCGTTTTATCGCAGGTATACTGCATGTGATGATAAAACGCGTGCGCATCCGACCGAACAATATTGCAGTTCAAACGAATGAACGTATCTCCCCGTTTGGCCGCTTGATCTTCCAGCGAAGTGAGTAATTGTTTTCCGATCCCCTGGCGCTGCGCTTTCGGAGATACAGCAAGTGCAATTATATTCCAACCATCGTCACCATAAAGCAAATTATACTTTCCGGCTTGGATAAATCCCTGTATCTGATGCGTGACGTCGTCCTCATACACAGCAATATAGTAACATGGATCGTGAGACAACTCCTGTATGCGATTCTTAAGGTGATCAGATGTCGTTTCATGTCCTAATGCGGTTTTGCATATATGCTCCAAGGCTGGTGCGTCTTCCATCTGAATACTTCTTATCATATCTTTTCTTTGCCTCCGTAAATCCCGATTTATCAATTCAAAATGTACATATCTTTTCTACAGTATTAGTCATATTTGCAGGTCATTGCTACCTGTATTCTTGGCTCATCTTTTCTGCGGGATAAAAGCGCCACCGTCTCGACCGTAACTTTTTCGGTTGGAAAAGAAATGCTGACTTGATTTCCGGTATCCCCATCAATAACGATGGGGATACGGAAGGTGATGCTCTTGAGAATCTGACCGTTTTCTTTGGGCTCCGGGAGAATGTCTACGCGCTCGATAAAGCTTGCCAAAAGCTCTTTCTTTTCCACGTCGGTCATCTTGTCATATATTATATCAAACATAAGCAGAAATTCATAGACCTTTTCTTCGGAAATTTTGTTTCTTCGTATATTTTCGGCTTTTTCTTTCAGCGCGGCGATTTCAGCTTCGGTCGTGTTGATTTCGATATAAATATCGTCAAGACGCTTTTGCAGATCAACGTATTTGTTATCATAGCAAGGATCGAGATAATCCAACGTGTCAATACTTCTGCCGATTCGATCTTTCGCGCCGATGAATTGACGAAGCTGCTTTTGAAGAGAAGCGATTTCAGTATCTATTTCATCTGTATCGATTCTGGCGTTGATTTTTGCCTTGATTGCCTCTTCAAATTTCGGTTCGCGTACGATTTTCTTTATGATCTCTTCCACGGCGGCGTTCAATTTATCCTGATGGATCTGTTTGGAATATGAGCACTTATGTCCATCTACGGCAAGACGGTGCTTACAGGCGTAATACCAGTAATCCCGGTAAAAGCTGCCGTCCTTTTTACGTTTTCTGTTTACGCTGCCGTACATAGGACGCCCGCACTCCGGACAACAGACCAAACCGGAAAGAAGGTGCTGGTGCTCAAGACTGTAAATTTTATCATTCTTTACGCCGGTTTTCTTACGTTTCGCCTGCGCGAGCATCCAATCGTCTTCGGATATAATCGCCTCGTGGATGCCGTCGTATACCGGAAATTCATGTTGTCGTACGATATGAAACTGATTTCTCTCACCGTTGATTTTCTCTGTTTTTCTCCGCCCGTATGCGATCTTACCGCAGTAAACGGGATTATCCAGAACGAGTTTCACGAAATGTGCGGAAAACGATTCCAACGAACCGTTCTGACGCGTTTTCTTCTTATAGCCGTGCTGATTCAGATATTTTGCAACGGTCGCCGCCCCCATATTGGTATGAATGAATTGGTCATAAATAACACGGATGACTTCCGCTTCATCTTCTGCGATTTTTAATTCGCCTTTCTCAAGGTAATAGCCATATGGCGCGAACCCGCCGTTCCACTTGCCCTCTTTCGCTTTTTGGCGTCTGCCCGCCATCGTTTGGACAAGTATATTTTCTCTTTCGATTTCGGCGACGGCGGACAATACGGAGATCATCAGCTTGCCGCTGTCGCGGGAACTGTCGATACTGTCCTCAACGCAAATCAGGTTGACGCCGTAGTCCTGCATAAACTGTAAAGAGCTTAACACATCTGCGGCGTTTCTTCCGAAACGGGAAAGCTTGAACACAAGGACGAATGAAACGTCATCTTTGCCGTCTTTGATGTCATCCAACATTTGTTGAAACTCCGGTCTGCCGTTGATATTTTTGCCGGATTTTCCTTCGTCAGAATACTCGCCGACAACAAGCATATCTTGAAATTCTGCGTATTTTTGCAGTTTTTCTCTTTGAGCGTCCAAACTGTAGCCGTCAACCTGCATTGTCGTGGAAACACGGGTATAAATATAACATCTCACTTTTTTCATAACGATTGCACTCCTTTATTTTTTCTTATCCAATATTATTTAGAATCTGTACAATTGTCGAATATGCGGAGCGGCATTGCCGCCGCCCCGCACAAGTTTACATATCAAGCAGATTGCTTTTTCTGTAATTTCTTATTTCTGATTTCTTCCGGTACAAGCGTTTCAATCATAGGTGCATATTTTTCGGTCAGCCTCGCAAGGCAATCAATCAGACGGTCAAATGAAGCGCTCTGCTCTTTGGTGAATTTGGATTCATCAACACAGAACTTCATCTATTTACCTCGCGTTCCGGTCACGGGCTTTGCGCTTGCGGATACGGTCGTCCTCCAGCAGCTTCAAAATATACGTTTGAATATCCTGCGGCGTGGCGTCTTTTCTGAAATATGGGGAGAGCTTTTCCATAGGAATCGCGACCTTTTCCTTTTGGTTCGGCTTTTCGGCGGACATCATTTCGGAGACGCGTTCCTCGGTCAGTGTTCCGGCGGTGAGATCCTTGTGCATCTGCCACGCCTGCGAATAGGACGGGGTACAATTCAGTTCTTCAATCAAACCGAGAAGAACATACTGCAAGTCGTCGGGCAGGTACGAAAGCTCCACGCCCACCATAAAGGCGATCTTGCCCTCATCCATCAGATCCAGCAATTCGGGGATCAGATACGTCAGACGAATATAGCGAAAGACAGTATCACGGCTTTCCTTGTTCTTTTTCCCGATTTCGGTCGCGGCGTCGAACTTTGTCGCAACTTGCGACGAAGTTAAATCCGTTCTTTTGCCCTGATTGCTCAGCGCCTCCATTTTCAATTTGTAGGCAAACGCTTTTTCCGACGGTAAAATGTGTTCGCGGTGCAGATTGCTGTCCACCACCATCACGGCGGCTTCATCCCTTGTCATTTCGCAGACAACGGCGGGAATTTCGGTAAGCCCCGCCTTCTGCGCCGCGCGCATACGTCTGTGCCCGGCGATCATTTCAAAATCACCGGGGATCGTTTCGTGCGGACGGATAAGCACAGGCTCCCGAACGCCATAGTCGTGAACGCTCGCCGTCAGGTTATCCATTTCCGCGTTATCCAGCACTTTGTAAGGGTGTCCCTCAAAGGGATGGATCTTGTTGATTAAAATATTGGTTACTTCCATAAATTATCGACTCCTATCATAATTTCTTTGATTCTTCTGTAGTGTGTATGCCTGTAATTCAAGACCGCGCTCCAGAATCAGCATTTTCTGCAGTTCCGGGGCGCGGCGTTTGATTCGGTCTGTAATTCTGTTTTGTTCCCGCAAGGGAGTAATCTGTTTTGTAAGGTCCTTTGCCTGTTGTTTCAGTTGTATTTTCTCTTCCGCGTTATCGCAGCGGCGGATCTTGTTGCGGAGTTTCTGCCGTTCGGCTTCCAGCGCCTTGATCTGATTCTCTAAACTGTCGTGATAATCAAAAAGCTCCTGCATAGACGAAATGTTGTTGTCTATGAGGAGCCTGTATTCCTGTTCGATTTTCGGCGCTTCGGTGATGAGCTTGCGCAGTCCCGGCGTTCGGGGTTTGTAGCCGTCCTGTTCTCTTGTCAGTTGGATGATCGTTATCATTATCAGGAACAGGATCGCAACGAGCGCTGCCGCCGCGGCTCCGGCTCCGTTCGCGTGATCCAGTTCGTATTCCATATCCTTCAGCAGCTTGTTTACGGGATATATTTTGGGTTTGTATACAGGATGATCCAACAGATAGAATCCGATGGCATTAAAAGAATATACCCTCAGCTTGTGCCCGTCGAATTCGTTTCGTAGCCGCTCCTTCGTAAAACCCAGCTTGTCAATGCGGACGGCGCGGTCCCAGTCGGCGGCGCGGACGGTCCAGTGTTCGTGTTTAGGGTTAAAATCGCATTCGTAGCCGATGGCGTTCAGCCGACGGATCAGGTCTTTTACGGAATACGCTTCCCGCAGGCAATGCTCCATATCCTCTTTCAGAATGTCCCTATGTGTCTTGCCGCCGTTCTTGTGGACCCAGTACGAACCCTTTTCGCCGCCGTAAAACGGCGCGTCCTTCAAAACGGATTTGTTGTGTTCCCGACATACGGCATCGGATATCTCGCGAAAATGCTTGTGGTCCTTGATCTGATTGCGGAATTTCTTGCCCGTAACGAAGGACGTGCTGTTTGCGACAAAATGGTTGTGCAAATGCCCTGTGTTTAGATGGGTGGTAACAACGACCTCATATTGCCCTCCCCACATACGCTTTGCGGTCTCAAGCCCGATTTGGTGTGCTTCCTCCGGCGTGACCTCACCCGCGGCGAAGCTCTGATACCCGTGATAACCGACGATCTTGCCCGATTCGTGAAAGCGCCGCTTCGTACGCATCATATATTCATAGGCATATTGTTTCGGGCAGTTGATGGCGCTGACGTACATGGTCTCGTCTGTCTTTTTACTGTTTTCAGCGTATTGAAGCGTTTTGTAAAGGTCCTCGTCCACGTATTTACGTTCGATAGTCTTGTCCGGGTTTTCCGCGTAATCAATGGTTTCTTTCAGGTGATTGTATACGGGCCAGAACGCTGTCGTCGCCATATTTACTCATCCCCGATATCTGCGTAGTAGTCCTGCAGCGCCTGTTCTTCTTCGATCCGTATTTCTTCCGACGGCGGCGCGCTTTCAAAGAGACGTGTGTAAATACTGTCGATCAGACCGTTCAGCCTCACTTCCGTTTCGGGGGACAGCGGCAGATTTGTAATCTCGCACAGCTTCCGGTACAGATTTAGATACGCGCCGAGCTGTGTTTCCTTTGGCGCAGCGCCCAGCGCACGCTGCAGGATATATTCGCCCTGTTTCAGCCCGCTGGCCTTTGCCTTTTTCCTGATCTGATCCCGCTGATTTTGGTTACATTTGAAGCAGATTTCCACTTCCTTTTTTGACATAGCATCATTCCTTTCATATATTGGTTTTTCTTCCCGGGGTATTAGGGGCGGGCAGCCCCTAAATAGGAGCCGCCCCGTCGGCTCGGCAAAAATATATATTTTTGCCCTGCTCGTTACGGTATGAGACACGGGGGGGGTGGGAATAGATCAGATGGTCGTTTCCCGTGCCTCATACGCGTCATTTTTCGTTTACACCTCACTTTTCCGGTATTGTTTTTGCCTTGACGCCAAGCTGACGTCAAGGGCTTGCAGCGAATGAGATCGTTGACGCCATTCCCGGCGTTTGTGGCGTCAGGAGAAGAAAGCGTCCATATCCGCGAGGACGCTTTCCTGATTGGCGGCATTCTTTTCCTCGGTCAGTTCTGTAATACCCTGCGTTGGCTTTTCCGGCGGAGCTTCAAACGTAACGCCGCGCAATTCGTCCCGTACGATCTCACGGATCGCAGATAAATCACTGGCCGAGAGAGAGACGGCGCTTCCCGCGATCTTCTCGGTCACCGCGTCAACAATGAACCGGCTGATCTTCTTTTCGGGCAGTTGTTTCAGAAAATCGATAGATTTCTTTTCCTGTCCTCTGTCGGGATAGAACCGAACGCTCACACGGTAGGGCTTCATGCTTTTTCACGGCTTTTGAGCTGTGTTTCCGCAAGATACTCGTATCCCTTCGCCGCGGCGCAGATATCTTTCATCACGAAATCCCAGCCGTCCCGCAGATGCCCGAAGTGTTCCAGCAGACAGCCGCCGCCACCGACCACCTGCAATTTCATGGTTTTCTCATCGTAGCCGTATTCGTGCAGCTTGCCGTAGATCTGCGAAACGTAATCCCGCACGGCGGCTTCCACAATGGCAAGATCGTCTTCATCAAGATCGGCGCTGCCGGTGCGCAGCATCTCTTCGATAAAAGCGTCGTTTAGCTCACGCTGCGTTTTACGGGAGAACGCTTCTTTGATGAAAAGCGCGCACAGATGGGTGCCGAACTTTTCGGTAAACATTTTGTTGAATTGCGGTTTTCCGTTGACGAGCGTCATCACGTTCATCGTGCCGTTGCCGATATCGACGAGCATCTGCACGCCCTTGAGCTTTGTGATATACGGCGCAACGGCGGCGTAGCCCTGCGGGAAGATACTGACGCCGGCGATCTTGATCGTGTATTGCTTCTTCCGGTAGGTGAACGTCACGTCCGTATTTTTCGTCAGATACGCGGCAAAGGCGTCCTTCTGTGCGCCGGTCCACGTCAGCGGCAGCCCTGCGGCGATGTGGATCTTGCCTTCGGACAGTCCAAAGTCGTCCAGTTCCTCTGCGATCCCGGCAAGGGAAAGATGATAAAAGTCGTCGTCCTTGACCTTATCCGGGATGAAATCCTTGTGCCCTTCGCCGATCAGGTAGCTTTTACCGCCGTATTCCAAAATGTTCTGCGCGAACGACGAAGCGTCTTCTCCGGGGATGATCCCCGTGGGAAAACAATGGTTTGCGGTCTTCATGTTGCCGTACCCGTGATCCAGACCGATGATCAGGGTATCGTGGAATTTGGTCATTCAGATTCCTCCTCTTTACTTTTTTGTTTGGATTGTTGTATCCGTTGTTTCAACTTTCCGCAGATAGATCACTCCGGACTTCTTTGCGGCTGCAAACGTCAGTTTAATGTTTGTCCCGAGTCTGATATCAGCAAGACCGAGATAATCCTGCAAAGCAAACGTTGACGCAAAGATTTTTCTGCCGTCGGCAAGTGTAAAATAGCTGAGTAGATTCTTCTTTTTGCCCCAACGCTTGAAATCCAGTGTGCCGGTAAAGATCCCTTCCGTTGTGATAAACGTATACGGCTTGATATCAAAGTCGGACGCAGCAAATTGACGGTTTGAAAGCGCACACTTTTCTTGCATGAGGTCTCCCTCCTTTCTGCCTTTCGGCGAATATTTTGAGATACTCAAAAGCACCCGCTGAAAAAGTGGGGGCAAGTATCAAATATCTGTGAATTGACTTTAGCCCATATATATGGTATACTCTGAAAAGATATAAAGGCGGTGAAACGAATGGACCACCAGAAATTCATTATCCCCAAGCTCCCGGCGCAGGGGCTTTTATCCTCCGCCGTCAAAACGGAGGACGGCTGGCGTTTTTCTTTTCACGCCGACGATCCTTCAAAGGAATATATGGTGGAGAAAACAAAACAGGATGCCTGCCCGATTTTTTATCAGGCGTTACAGCTCCTGAACGTCAGCAGCAATAAACCCGTATGCGATTTACTATCCGAAGTTTTTGTATATATCGAATTTACCGGCATCTTCAACCGCAGAGCAACCGGCAAGGTTTTGGAGCAACAGCAAAAAGCGGAGTGTATGTTCCGTCCCGAAGGGATCTTCATTGACTTCGGGAAAGGATTGAATCGTTACCTTGCCTTTGAACGTTCTGCCAGCATGAGCAGAAACAGCACGCTTTGCTTTGTTCGGGAAGATATGTACGAGCCCCTTCGGGAGCATATTATGCTGGGGATGAAGATCGGCCACTGTCAGCTTTCCAAACTGTACGCCTACAACGCGTTGATGCTGACCAGCGGCGAACGGCGCGACATTGATGGGTTACTATCCGAAAAAAGGATCGTTGTAATCGACAATCCGAAAAGCATCGTTAAGGACGCGCATATCATCACCGTTACGGACGACGGCACCGCCAATACCATGCGAAAATATATCCGTGTGGAAACGACTGCGGATATTGAAGTATTGGAGTTTGACGGCGAGGGGCTGATTTCCAAAGAATTGGCGTTTACGCTTGATTCAACCAATCAGCACCACTCCTTCCAGATCCGTCTGCCGTATATCAAGGGCGTCGTACATGAGGTTGATTTCAAAACGCTGTTTGCGGAATTGAACGTCCCATATATCCGTGACATATGGAGAAATCAGCATGATCCGAAAGACGTGGACATGATTCTCACAAAGAGCATGTTCAAGGGCTTCGGCTGGATGACAGAAAACGAGATAACATGGGCGGAGTATCTGGAACGCTGCCGCCAATACGATCATGCGCTGTATATTTCCGGCTGGGATAAACTCGGAGAGCAAACCACAACGGAACTGAACTATCAGTTTTTGAATACGCTCGCCATGACGGAAGATGAATTCCGTCCGCGCGATCTACCGCTCGGTTGGGATCATTCACCGAATGACGATCTCCGGCATTGGGTCACCAAGACCACGGAAGCCGCTTATTATGACTTAATCGCAGACGATACCAGCAGGCTGGCCTATTTTTCCGCGATTGCGAGCGATGATGAATTGCCTTTAAACGACAAAAAGCGCCAGCGGGCGAAGCTGGCGCAGATGAATCCGTTGTTTTTAGAAGAAAAGATTTATTCGAAGGAACTGTCCGATCAGGCGGAGGCGATTCAAAAAAACTACGGCCTCGGCAAGCTGCTTGTGAACGGAGATAACCGCTATCTTTCAGACGATCTGATGCGACTGTTGGCGTATTTGGTAAAGGATGTAATCGGAGAAGGATACTCCTATCGGCTTTTGGAAAAGGAGCTTTTATCGGGTAACGAGATTTACGCGCCGGAACAGGCATTTCCTGCACAAGAACAGTACACCCTTCTGCGCAGTCCGCATATCGCGCGGAATGAGGAAGCGTTGGTTATTCCGATGAGAAGCGTCGGTTCGATACGCGAAAAGTATTTATCTCACCTGCGTTACGTTTTAATGGTGGATTCCCGCTCCCTGATTCCGGAACGGCTCGGTGGTGCAGATTACGACGGGGATATGATCAAAACGATTGCCGATCCATTGATTAATACCTGTGTGAAGCGCGGTTACAAAGACGGTGAAGTATTGCCCGTGTTGAAGATCCCCGCGGCGGAGCCGCTGATCGCCGACGCCGGGGATTGGAAGGCACGCTTTGAAACCGTAAAGGAAACCTTCTCCAACCGCGTGGGGCTAATCAGCAATACGGCGCTGCGCAGCGGCATTCTCGCCTACAATGAAAGCACAGGCAGCGGCGAGCGGGAACAAAGCCGAAAAGAAACCGAAACGCTGGCGATTCTTACCGGCTTGGAAATCGATTCTGCAAAAAGCGGCATCCGGCCCGATTTGTCCGAGTTTTTGGTAGAAAACAGAAGCAGAAAGAGCCTGTTCCTCCGATACAAAAACATCTTCGGAGAAGACGACAGCGAAAAGAAATGGTATGAGGATACCCAACGGACAAAGATAAAGAATTTTATCGCCTCCGTCAATTGGGATTCTGTCACTGCCAATTTGGAGCGCCTGCCTTATTACACATATATGCTGGAAAAGGAAACAAAAAAGCATATTCCGAAGCCCGCGCCGGACAGCGCGCTGTTTTCCTTTGCGAAAGAACCCGGATGGGCAGAAATGCTTGATCCTACGCTAAAAACCCGGATTCAGTCTTTGATTGAAGATTATGAAGCCACGAAAGGCCGCTGCCGGTATCTGAAGCATCTACCAAAGGATTTTAAGAGAAGGTCGGATATTGACCGTATCTTGTTCTCCCGTGGGCAGGAAAATGATTATACACCTGATGAGCTTTACGCCCTCCTTGACGGTACGTCGCCGGAACAGATACGCAGAGCGCGGTTTCAGTTAAGCGAACAGAATTGGGCTTTGACGCCGCCGGAGGATAGGTGTACCGTGATCTACGCGATCCTTCCACAGCATTACGACACAGAAGCGCTTGATTTGCTTTGCGACTTCCGCTGCGGCGGTTACCGCTTGCTTGGCGACGTGATCTGTGATCTGGACGACCTCTACCGCAAAGAGGGTATCAAAAAGAACGTGATCCGCAAGGATGACAGCGCCGATCTGAAAAAGCTGCTGCGCGGGGTAATGGAATCCGCGGACGCCGAAGAGACGATTCGCCGCAACTGCATGACCATTTTGCATCCGCTTGACCGCAGGGAAACGAAGATCGATCTCGGCGACGCGCTGAAATGCGCGGTTGCGCTGGGTAAACGGCAATTTGCGTTGGAGGTTCTGCCGGGCGTGATGCTTGAATACGCCGCTGCGCATCAGAACGAGCCGAAAAGGGAAAAGAGGTGGTTCCGCGTATGACAAACGAATGGGAAGAATTCAAAGCATATACCGGGCAGCCTGTCTATGCTGCCGCAAACAAGCACGACACCGCCTTTTACAGTCGCGTCACACTGAATATGATCGCGGAGTTTTCCGGTTTCGGCAGAGTTTTCACAATTATCGCGCGGGGTTATCTGTTCCATGATAAAGACGGCGGTCTGCTTTACGGTAACCCATATGACAGAATTGAATACGCAAGGAACGCCCTTTGCGCTTGGTGCAGCGCGCCGGATAAAAAGAAAAGCTCCGTGCCGCCGGTGGACTTCCGTGAACTGTCCGCCGATTTCCCGGAGCTGGTAGATGAGAACGGAAAAGGATGGCTTTACCGTCACGCCAAAAACTTATTTCGTTTCATTCGGAAAAATCCCGATCTTGTGAATAAGCAAACGAAGGAAAAACTGCCGGGGATATCAAAAGGTTTTACACAACACTGGAAAAAGCGGGTAAAGCATTTTCAGATCCCGTTGTTTTCTCTGAACGACAAGGGCGCGTGGACGCTGCGCTTTGACGGCATCCTTGCCGAAGCGCTGGAAGCCGGACCGCTGAGGACAGAAAAATATGTTTTACCGCAATCGGTATCCGATTTGCTTGACAACACCGAGCTGAACGGTGTCCCGCGCTATGCAGTTGAGGACGTGCTGAAATATTATTTTGCCAATCATACTGACGCCTCCCCCTGGGTTGTTCTCCCGGTAGAAAACTTTGACGCTTATTATGGAAATACCAATTTCAGCAGAAAGTGGCTGAGCAAGCTGCCAAAAGAGATTATCTTACGCGAAAAGTCAAATCATGGAGTAAGCAGAAAAGAGTTACATTATAAAAAACAGAATAAACGGTTACTGGGGCAAGCTGTCGTGGTTCTCGGTTCCCGTTATGGGACTCGGGCTTATTCTGACGGAGTTTTTTACGTTTGAAGCGGCAAATCATATTACGTTTGGCAATACGAATTATCCCGATCCGTATTTATTATTGGTTGGAGCTGCAATTTCAGCGCTTGGACTCGGTGTCGGGAAAGGAATTTCCGTTCTTAAACGGAGGAAAAAAGAAAAATAAATCATTATTTTTTGTTGCCGTCGGATATCCCGACGGTTTTTTATAATTGTCGTTTTCTCTGAGGATTTTGGGCTTGACAAAGAGATTGAAATGCCGTATTATATACATAGAACATCTATGCATATATATTCTATGCAATTATTGAGAAAGGATGATCGTTATGAATATCAAAAAAGAACTGACAAAAGGCAGCAGTGCGATGCTGGTGCTCTCCGTGCTTGAAAGCGAAGACCTGTACGGCTATCTGATCATCAAAAAAATCTCCGAAAAAAGCGGCAACATATTTCAGTTTAAAGAAGGAACACTGTATCCGATCCTTCATAATTTTGAGCAGAGCGGATATGTAAAGTCCTACTGGGTTGAAAGCGACGGAAGGAACAGAAAGTATTACCGTATCACAAAAAAGGGACGCAGCGCGCTTGCCGACGTAAAAAAAGAATGGGAAGCCTATACCGCGGCTGTAGGCAAGGTGATCCACGGAAACGCCGCCGTTATGGCCTGAATTTGCGGGAGGTGTTTTCGATGACCGACGAAATCAAAGGGTATCTTGATACTCTGATCCCTCCGAATCTGCCGAGACAAAGGCGAAAGGAGCTGTACGAAGAGCTTTATTGTCACTTGCTTGACAGAGCAGATCGTTATGAAGAAATCGGCTATTCAAAAGAAGAAAGCATAAAAAAGGCGGTGGAGGATGTGGGAACCGATAAGGAGGTGAATCAATCGATATCGTCTGAATTTGAAAAGCTTTACCATGAAAGGACATGGTGGGCGCTGATTCCTGCGGCAGTTATTCTGCTGATGAATTTTTCCTGTTTTTGGCTGGACACATGGGTCGCATCTAACGATTATAATGACAAGCCGACGCCCGCAAAAGCGCTGATCAGCTTTGTGATGATATTCATATGCGCCGGATTCATTTTCTTTGCCCGGGCGAAACGCTATAGAAAAATGCTTGTGGGAGCGGCAGTCGCCAACCTGATCGTCGGCGGTTTTGTTTATTGGTGTTTTTATCCGCAGGCGGCGCTCTATGCCGTTGAAAACGTCTCATATTTGTTAATAGACAGATTCACGCCGTTTGTGGTTCCGGAAAATGCAGCACCATGGTTGTTTCTTTTTGCTTCCATAGCCGGTACAGTACTTAGCGCTATTTATTGCATTCTTGCTGCAATACGAATAAAAAAGGATAAAGCGCGTCCGATGAAAAATCCCAGGAAAAAAGCGGTTGTGTCAGGCGTCTGTTTTGCGGTGGTAACCGTGTGCTCTTGTGTATTACTGCCGCGCGCAATGGCGTTTACCCGTGATTACCCAATTTGGTTTGGTTGGCATGTGTGTTCGACTGAAGAAAGCGAAGCGCTTTTTGAAAAGATCGAACTGAACGCGCCGTATGCGGATGCGGCGGTTTTTCTTGCGGAAAAAGGATGGCATGAAATATCGGAATACGGAAACAGCCTGAATAAAAACGAAAGGAAAAAATACAATAGTCAATACAAAGAATTCAATTTCGGTGATGAATATAATGTCTGGTTTTTGCCGGAAAACCACTCCGGCGGCAACGGATTTATTTTTCTGAAGGCTGACGAAACAGGAAAAATCGTTTCAAAGGGCACCGGCAATCTGCATCCGCTTGAGTTCGATGAATACGGATACCTTCGGTATTCTCCAAGTAACAGAGAATACGATGATATGCAGAAGGTTACGGCAGACTTTGACAGCCTCAAAAAGGGCGACGCCGAAATCACCGTAATGAACCGTTTCGGCAAAGAGTACGGAAACGTTTATTCCCGTTTTGAAAGCGAAATCGAGGGAAAACATGTTGATTGTTTTACCGTGTACGCCCGCGGAGTTACAAAACCGGATGCACAGATTTATGATAGAACCGGCGAATGTCATATTGAACTCACATTTTTCGACGGTCTTCTTTCAGACGGAAGAATGCTGATGTCGGAATATACCGACGGAAAACTGGTTTGGAATGCGTATTCAATTCACAAATAACATCAACACGCCGCCCGATATGCCGTAAAAAGCATACCGGGCGGCGTCTCTATTATTGCATACTAAGTGAAGAGAATAAGGGAAGAAAGAAGTATAGTGTCTCATCTTTACAATCTCAGTTCATCCTGTTTTCTTTGTTTTGCGGCAAAGACGCCGTAAGTGACGCCGAAGGCCGCGCCGCCGCCGAGCAGGAGGCCGGCGCTCCCATACAACCACCATGGGAGCGTTTTCTTTTGTTCTTCCACGGGCGCGGCGGCGACCTCAACCTTCTTTTCGATCACGGTGGAGACGTCCGCCGTTTTCGTATATGTCTTCCCGTATTCGTCTTCGTATGTCACCGTGATTTTTCCCTTTGTCGCGCCGAGCTGTTCCGATTTCGCGCGCAGATTGGCTGAAACGTTTTTGTTCTCGCCCGGAGCAATGTCGCCACCGAAGGCCGTGCCGCCGCCGACCAGCCCTTTGATATCGAAGTCCGCGCGGCAGTTGGAAAGCTGCGCCTTGCCGGTGTTCATCAGCGTCAGCGTCACGGATACCGTATCTCCCTCCACGATCTTTGCGGGCAGCTCCGCACCTGAAAAACTGAGTTCGGCGGTTTGCCGTACGTCCACGTATAACGTATCGGAAGAAGAATAAGATTGAAACTCACCGTCCTCGTATTCGGCGGTCAGCGTCAGGCTGTGCCGCCCCACCGCTGCGTTATGGCGGGCGGTAAGCTCCGCTTCCAGCGTATAGGTCCCGCCCGCGTAAACCGCGTTTATGAATCGGGTATTCATTCCGTTCTGGATCAGATCGCCGCTATCGTCCGAGAGCGTCAGCTTGAGATTGAAGACCGCCCGCCTGTTGTTGGTGTTTTTCAGCGTTACGATCAGCTTCCCGGCGGTTCCGGGTGACAGATATTCAGGTTCAAGCGTATAATCCGTCACCATCAGCAGCGGCGCGGAACGATCCGCCGTGGTGGACGGTTCCGTTTCGGGTTCCGGCTCCGCCGGTACGGTAACGTATACGATCACCGTTTCCGGTTCGGGCGATTGTTCCGCAGGATCTTCTTTTGTGAGCTGTGTTATCGGTTCTTCCGGTTGGGAATCAGCGCCCGTATCGGCTGCACGGGAAACGGGAGAAAAACATAGGGATAGTATTAAAATAAATATTGGAAACAGATTTCTCATAACTCATAACTCCCTAATATTCTCCACAATGCTTGTTTTCGTCAGTTGCCTCAGTCGGACGTAAAGATTCAAACAGCAAACGCCGAAGAGGGCGAGGGTGAGCAGCGCGGTGGGCCAGAGCAAGGGCGGGATCTTTTCGCCGGCGAATTTATAGATCGCCAGCCATACCGCCGCGGCCAGCGCGGCCCCTGCGGGCACGCCGACCCCGAAGGGAAGCAGCAGGCGGTAGAGATAGGTTTTCGTCAGCTCCCGCACGGAGGCCCCCACGGCGCGCAGCGTACCGAGCCCGCGGCGGTTGGCGCGGATATCCGCGGTCAGCGACGTGCAGATCATGCTTCCCGCCACGGTAAAAAACAACAGCACCACGCTCATGAGGCCCGTAAAAATCGCGGCGAGCATCTGCCGGTCTTCCTGCGCATCCCTGTACTGTGAATCGCAGTTGAAGCTTGTGCCGGAGATCATGGGAGAGATCAGCCGCGTTATTTGTTCGTCGATCTCGTCCGTACACGGTGTATTCAGTTTTAAGTCCAATTGAAAATACCTGTTTTCAATCCCAAAGGCGCGTTTTCCGGCATGGGTACTGATAAAGTTCAGCTGCGTGATCCCGGTCATATCTCCGCGACTCCAAATACCCCCCGGCGGAATAGACAGAATGGCTCCGATTGTGACCTCCTTTTCATACACACGGCAATCAGTATAGCGTTTATCGACTGGCGTGCCCTCCGAATCGTGAAGATCGTTGCAGATCAGAGCGACGCGCACCTTATCTCCCGCATGGCAGCTTCTTTCAGCAGTTCCCAGCGGGAACATTTCAAACCTTTCTCTATCCATGAGGGAATATACGCCGGTATCCGCGATAAAGTCGACATACCGCATACCGTCCGGGAACGTCTCGAGCCTCGCTTCCAAAGAAACGGAATCCGGTGCCGCAAGAAGGATCTCCTCTCCCGCATTCAGCTTTGCAAGGTCTATTTTTCCTTCGGAAACGAACGGCTCCAACTGCCGGACTGCGTCTTCGTCTCTTGCCGAGAAACGGACCGAAAAAACGTCTTTGTAAGAAAAAGCCGATAGAAAGTCTTTTTTGTTCCCGTCGTTCTCGGTCAGGAGCTGCCGCCACGTTTCTCCGGTAAATGTCGGTGTATCCCCGTTCAGCTCAAAACTGACGCGGCCCGCGTCCAGCATGGTCAGGTAATCGGAGGGAGCCTCTGTGATCCATACCGCCTGCGCGTCCTGTTCCTTTCTGATGCCGTCGGTATAGGGGAAAAGCGTCAGCGTTTGCAGATCGTTATCCGTGAGGCCGAAGCCACGTGAGGATACGTCGAGATTTACAAACGGATCGGCTTCCCACCCCATACGGTAGATACGGTAATCGGAATCATAAGGAGAAGCCTCGTCATAGGCTTCGGCGATATAGGATATGCCGAGAGCTGACAGCGAGACCGAAACAGCAAGAATCACACACACCAATATCTGCGATGCGGGGCTGAACGCCGCCTCGCGCTTCGCGATCAGCTTGGGCACCGAAAACTGTTTTTGGGAATGCAGCTTTTTCCGGCGCAGCACACGCGTTTTATCCACGTCCCGCACCGCCTGCATGGGGCTGATGCGGGCGGTTTTCGCCAGCGGGATGAAGGACGCCGCCATCACGCACAGCAGCGAGACGCCCACGCCGCCGAAAAGCACGCCGTAGTCCGGGAGGAACCGCATTCCGTTTCCGATCAGACGGACGGCCAGCCGCGTGCCGAAGTAAGAGAGCAACAGGCTGAAGGGCGCGGAGCAGAGCGCGATCAGAAGCGCCTCCCGCCCGAAGATCCGCATAATCTGACTTTTCGTCGCGCCGAGCGCCCGCAGCATACCGATCTGTTTTTTCCGATCCAGAAGATCGGAGGAAAACGCGTTCACGATCCCCACGCATGATACGACGGTGAACACCGCCGCCAGCACGGCGGCAAGTACGCCGCTCTGCCGCAGCTTACCGATACCGCTCAACGAAAAGGAATCCCGCGTGATAAATACGGATTCGGTCTTTTGGTCGTTTAAACCGTGCTCTTTGCAGAAGTCGTCGTAAAACTGGTAGGAAGAAGCAATCGGACTGTTGCCTCTGCTGAATACCGTGTACACAACGGAAAGCGCTTTTCCGCCGGGTTCGATCGTTTCCGTTTCGCTCACAAAAGCAGCGGGGAACGGGCTTTTGGAAGCCCGCATGTTTTCCACATTCACACGGCGATCCTTCAGGATGCCGGTCAGCAGATAGCTTTTTTGTACCGTTTTCGACAGATAATCGGCGTCATCCTGCACTTGCAGCGTCAGCTCAATCATATCGCCGGGGCGGGCGTTCAGCCCCATACGAATGAGCGCGTCCTCTTCTATGGCGATCTCGCCTGCGTTCTGCGGATAATCACCATCCGTCACGACCGTATAGGTCAACTCCCGCGCTTCCGGAGTCAGTTTTGCAACGCTTACTCCGCGGTCTTCTTCCTCCGTCATCAAATACCCTAAGATCTCGCCTTTTGCCGCGTATTCGATATGGAAACGCGCTTGACCGTCTGCAAGCGTTTCTTCGGTCAACCCGTAGAACACGGCGGTTTCTTTTCCGAATGCCTGATCCGTCAGATCGTCGATCCCGGCAAACAGAGACGAAAGCAAAAACAGCGTGCCGGAGGAAAACACCATGGCGAGGATGATGCCCGCGATCAGCGCGGCGTATTGCTTTTTGCGCTTTTTGAGGCTTTGCAGCGCAAAGGTGTTTACAGTCAGACGTTTCATTGCGCCGCCCCCTTGGTATCGCGCACCACCCTGCCGTCGGAAAGCGTCAGCACCCGGTCCGCCTGCTCCGCCACGCCCAGGTCGTGGGTGACGAGGATCAGCGTGACGCCGAACTCCGCGCTTACGTATTTGAGCAGCGCCAGCACCTCCCGCCCGGACCGGCCGTCCAGATTGCCGGTAGGCTCGTCCGCAAACAGAATGGCGGGCTTGTTGGCAAGCGCCCGGGCGATGGCGATGCGCTGCTGCTGGCCGCCCGACATGGCGGAGGGCAGGTGGCCGATGCGGTCGCCGATCCCAAGCTCCTCCACCAGCTTTTCAAGATACGCTTCGTCCGGCGTCTTTTTATCCAGCATCACGGGCAGAAGGATATTTTCCATGCCGGTCAGCTCCTGCACCAGATTATACGCCTGAAACACGAAGCCGAACCGACGGCGGCGCAGGATGGAAAGCTGGTTGTCGTTATACTTTTTCAAAGATTCTCCGTTGTAGATCACTTCGCCGGAGGTAGGGTTTTCGAGGCTGCTCAAAACATGCAGCAGCGTGGATTTGCCCGAGCCGCTGGGGCCGGTAATGGCGGTAAACTCGCCCTGTTCAAAAGTCAGATTGGCGTTATCCACCGCTTTGATCACGTTTTCGCCGCTGTAATATTCCTTTGTCAGATTTTTGCATTCCAGAATTGTCATAAAACGCTCCCTTTTTTCATTTTCAGGACCAGTATATACTGCCAACCTTACGACAAGGTGAATTGAATCTTACGATTTCGTAAGGTTCAAAAATACCGGGCGCATTTGCGTCCGGTTAAACCTACACGTTGATTTTTACATTTGCGTCGATTTTCGGGAAGCACAGCGTTAACCGCAATCCCTCCCCAGCGTTCTCCGCCGTAATTGTGCCGTGGTGTTTGGAAACGATCTCCTTTGTGATTGCCAGCCCCAGCCCGGTGCTGTCCGGTGATGCGTTTTTCGCTTTATAAAAGCGTTCAAACAGGTGCGGTAGCTCCGCCGCGGGCACGCCGCCACCGTTGTCCTCCAGCGTCAGGGTTACGCTTTCGTCGCTATCTTCTATCGCCGCCCGGATTTGTCCGTCCTCCGGAGTATGCTCACAGGCGTTTTTCACGATATTGGAAATGGCTTCATTCAGCCACGCGCGGTTGCAGCGAAGCACGGCGGAACTGGTCACTTCAAAATACTTTTGCGGATACAGCGGTCGGAACGCGGCGAAGGTTTCTTCTGTCAGCATCTCCAACGCGGCGTCTTCAAAGACAAAATCAAAACTGTCCGCACGGATCTTCTGGAGCTTGAGCAACTCGGCGACAAGCTTTTCCGTTTTTTCGATCAGACGCAGTTCCTTTTCGGCGTTCGGGTTCCCGTTCTGCGCGTCCAGCTCGCAGTAAAGGCGCAGTCCCGCCAGCGGCGTTTTGAGCTGGTGCGAGACGTCCGCAGCAAATTCCGCGTTCTTGCGGTCCACGTCCTTTGCCCGTTGTTTTTCCAACTCCAACCGGGTGACGAGGTCCGAAAGCTCATTTTGCAACAGGGCGAGATCTCCCTCGCGCAAGCTGTATGGCAGCGATTTTCCGGTTTTCAGATACGCGTCCAGCGCCATACGCAGTTCAGTTATCCGCTTTTTTTTCAAAAACAGTAGTATGCAGAGTATTATAATCACGACGCTCATCCCGAGGATGACAAACAGGTACCATTTCATTTCTCCGTGTACCTGTACCCGACGCCGCGCACGGTCTCGATCCGGTCCTTTCCGATTTTTTCACGCAGGCGGCTGACGTGAACGGTCAGGGTGTTGTCGTCGATAAAGTCGCCGTCGATGTCCCATATGCGTTCCAGCAGGGTGCCGCGCGGTACGATGATCCCGGCGTTCTTTACCAGAACAGACAGAAGCTGAAACTCCGTCGGCGTCAGCAAAACGGATTCGCCGTCCACATTGGCGGTTAGCTTTTCGGCGTTCAGAAACGCGGGTGCGGCATACTCCGTCTGCCCGGAGCGGCGCAGCAGCGCACGGATGCGAGAGGTCAGCTCCCGCAGCTTGAAGGGCTTGGTCACATAATCGTCGCCGCCGCAGTCCAGCCCCCGCACCACCTGGAGTTCATCGTCGCAAGCAGTCAGGAAAAGGATCGGCGCAGAAAAACCGCTTTCCCGCAATTCAGAACAGAAATCAAAACCCATGCCGTCCGGCAGCATCACGTCAAGAAGGATCAGCGAATAATCGGCTTCGGCCAGCAGCGACCGGGCGAATTGCAGAGAATCTGCCGCAGCGGGCAGATAGTTTTCCCGTTCCAGCAATTCCATCAGTCCGTCGCGCAGAAACGCGTCGTCCTCCACGATCAGTATTCTGTCCCGTTGCATACCGTTGCCCTCCTGTTATGACGTATTTTCATCATATCTCATTTTTGTTGTTTTTGCAAGTATTACAATAGAAAAAGGCCACGGCAACCGTTTTGAAGTCGTGGCTTTCATTGTACCCGTTATTTCTTGCTTACAATACGCAGGTGGATGTTCAAATCTTTTTCGTCAGGGGAATGCTGTATTTTCTTAATAACAGCGTTATATTCCTCCGAAAGAAGCGTCCAGATCGACGCCGCCTTTTCACGGTCAACCTCTATGTGATAATACGTTTTTCTATCGCTCATGTGAAAATCAGCTCCCGATTGACGATTTCCTCCGCGCAGTTTCGGAGGTTGTTCATTAATCCGGTCCAACGCATAGGATCTTCCGCTTTCAACTGCTCGGTGAGGCCCTCCGTTTTTGCCATCGCCTGTACAAGATTTGCAAACATTTCCTGGGCATCGGCGTCGATCTGCGCAAGGTAAGTGTTCAGTCTGCCGCTGAAAAGGAATTCGTCATAAACGTATTTCTGATGCTTTTTCAGATATTCTCCGTGCCGCCGTCCCCATATGCCGATCGGCTTTTCATTTTCCGGCTCGTTGTTTACGTCAACCGTCTCCGGTTGCAGGTGTCCGTCTTTCATCTTCCGCCCCGTGGGGTAGTACTGTTCGCATTTCAGTTCATATTCCCATCCAGTACGTTCGTCGATGATATATTTTTCCATATCATTTTTCCTCCGCTTTTTTAATGAGTTTCAGAAGTAATGTGTCCACGTCCTCAGTAGGATAATCCGCTGCAAGCAGCATGTTCCGCCATTCATTGATGCCGTTGATCAGCAGGTTGCACTCGAAGTCCGTAAACTTCATCTTGACTTTCTTTTCTTTCATAATGAAAACCTCCGTTTCTTTGGTGATTCCATCATACCAAAGAAACGGAGGCCTGTCGAATGTGCGAACAAATCCAATCCTTTCTTTCGATAATACACTTTTCGACAAAGAATGAATCAACTTTTTTTCTGAGGTGGAGTCCATCCTTCATCATAATTGACAGCATTAATATATGTTTTTCCATTCCCAATAACAAAAAACAACTCACCATTTCGTATAACAAATGCTTGTTCTTTTTCTTTATCTGTAAGATCAAGATCAAGGGCATAATCTAAGTGCATCCTACAAAAGCCAAGATTTGACAGTGTAATAGTATGCTCATCCGTATATTCTGTAAGTATTCTTTCAGCATCAAGGACAACCATCGGGTATTTTGAATCATACAACAACTTGATACTATTAACTATCGAACCAGTATTGGTTTTAATTGTATCATTACAACCAATCGTTATTTGATAACAACCAGTGGTAAAATCTTTAAAAATGTTAAGAGCAATACCATATTGTAAAGGGATTTCTTTATCTAAATACTGTCCTTTTGCAACATTTCTATTGTTTTTATAAAACTCAAGATTACATATACGGCAATCCATATGATTATTATTCATATGATCAACAACATAACCTTTTGCTGTCATATCTTCCAAAACATCTTTACCATACCATTTTGCCATCATATATCTGTGAAGCCCTCCGCCAAGTGAACTGTTTGACGGATACCCATTATTTAGCCCCCAAGTGTGAGATGAAAGCTCTGAATAGTAATCATCTCTATAAGTACACATTGCGAGTGTTTCCCACTCAGGTCTTCCAATAAAGATAGTATCTCCGTTAACTGCAAAGCTATTTTTACTTTTCCTTGGCATATTGATCTCCTCTTTTTAAGGTGACAAAAAACAGATTAGTCCATCTTGCGTTTGCATTTAATAGTATAATTAGTAATTTCAAGGGTTTTATATATTTAGGAGGCTTAACCCTCTGTCAAATAATCTTATAATGAACCAATGCCGCCGTTATAATCTTTTCTTTATCCGGCGGACATTGAGGTTGTTTGGCATTTTCGCTTTTCGGTTTATTAAAGCTCTCGCCGACTTCCAGCCCGAGCTTGCGTTTCACCTGCGATATGTAAAGCGAAGAAACCTTTACCCCGTATTCTCTTTGAATATACGTTTTTATTTCCTCATAGGTCGGATGTGCTTCAGAGGCTGTCAGATCCTGATCGTCTAAATCAATTTTGAAGTCCACGTACATGTCCGGAGTTTTTCTAACCAAAGAAACAACGGTCTCCACATGGCTCGTTGCGGGGAACATATCCACGGGGCGGGCGCGGTCGACGCGCCAGCCGAGCGACGCGAAAACGGCGCAGTCGCGGGCGAGTGTCGCGGGGTCGCAGGAGATATAGATGATCTTCTTCGGATCCATTTTGTCGATCGTCGCGGGCAGCGTCGCGCCGCAGCCCTTGCGTGGCGGGTCGACGATCACCGCGTCGGGACGCACCCCGCGCGAGAGCAGCTCCGCCGCCGCTTCCTCCGCGTCGGCGCAGAGAAATTCCGCGTTCTCAATGCCGTTGATCTCGGCGTTTTTCCTCGCGTTTTCGATCGCCTCGGGCACGATCTCAACGCCGATCAGACTTTTTATTTTATCCGCCATCGAAAGCCCGATCGTGCCCGCGCCGCAGTAGAGATCGATCACGGTTTCCTCCCCCGTCGGGGCGAGATATTCCGCCGCGAGAGCGTAGAGCTTTTCCGCATTGTCATGATTGACCTGATAGAACGACGCGGGACCGAGACGCACGCGCACGCCGCAGAGCACGTCTTCGATGTATTCCCTGCCGGAAAGCAGAACGTATTTTTCGCCGAGCACCACGTTCGTATCTGCGGTGTTCACGTTGAGAAAAACGCTTTCGATCTGCGGGAACGCTTCCGTCAGGCGCGAAACGAGCGCCCCGGACGCGGGCAGGCTTTTGCCGTTGACCACGATCACGGCCATGATCTCGCCGGTGACGAACGCCTTGCGCAGACAGATATGCCGCACAAGTCCTGTTCCCGCCGTCTCGTCATAAACGGAGATCCGATGCTCCGCAAGGAACGCGCGGAAAATACGGAGGATCCCGGCAAATTCCGCGGGCTGCAGCAGACAGTCTTTACAGTCCGTGACGCGATGCGATTTTTCGCTGTAAAAGCCGATCTTCACCTCGCCGCGCTCCGTTCGCACGGGGTACTGCGCCTTGTTGCGGTAGCGTTCCCGCACGCCGCCGACGATCGGCTCCGGAAAGATTTCGATATGACCGAGCCGCGCGAAACAATCGACGACGCGCTGCGTTTTCAGGGCCGTTTCCGCTTCATATGCAATATGCCGGTACGCGCAGCCGCCGCAGCGGGGAAAAACCCGGCAATCCGGCGCGATACGATCGGGCGAAGGGACGCGGATCTCGAGAAGTTTGCCGATCGCGTAATTCTTTTTCGCCTTGATAATATGACAAAGGACGGTATCGCCCTTTGCGCCGCCCGGCACAAAAACCGCCATACCGTCGTAATGTCCGACGCCGCTCCCCTCGGAGGTGAAGCCGTCGATCCTCAGTTCAATGTCGTCGTTTTTGGATAACGTCATGTCAAAACTCCGCTTCCATACCGTCGTAAGAAACGAGGAAGCCGTCCTTCGCCATGATCTTGACAAGCTCGTCGTGCGTGCTCTTGCCGTTGTGTGAGAAATGGTTGCAGCACCAGACGGTCTTTTCCGTCGCGCAGCCGAATTCGAGAAGCTGCTCGCGCGTGATCTTGTTGCGGTAAAGGTTCATATGGTGCCCGCCGCCGGTATCGTGACCGCTCGCCATGCCCGTGCAGTCGAAGGATACGAAATCCAGCCGGGGCTTATTCTCTTTGAACCAATCCAGCGTCCCCTGCGGAAAAAGCCCCGTATCATGCGCGTAAAGCAGCGTGCTCCCGCCGTCGGAGATAAGATAATTCAGCGCCTCATGGTCGGGCCAATGGTTCGCCGTGAGCGGCGTGACGGTATATTTCCCCGCGGTAAAAGGCTGAAACGCCCGCGCCCGGTGGAAGGTCATCGCCCCGGGCAAAAGCACATTCTCATGATAAAACTTCGCGGGCGCGTAATCGTAAGCCCCCTTGGAAAGATAGATATCCAGCGTCGGGAAATCCGCGTCGTCACACTCCTTGTCGCCGCTGAGATATGCGAAGGGGCGGTTGCGGTAATCCAGCTCCGCGGGCGAGTAATGATCCTCGTGGGCGTGGGTGATCAGCAGCGTGCGGATCTTTGCGAGATCCAGCCCGTAGCGGCACACATGCCAGTAGGTATCGGGCCCGAAATCGATCAGCAGATCGTCGTTAATCAGCGTTTGCGCGCGGGAACGAAAATCCCTGCCGCCCAGCTCGCGAGCGCGTTTGCAGAGCGGACAGTTACAGAACACCGCGGGGATGCCCTCCGCCGCGGCGGTGCCGAGATATTTCAGCTTCATATGTATCTTCCTTTACAGCTTCGCGGCAAGGTCTTTGATATACGCTTTGAACTGCTCGCCGATCTCCGGGTGCTGCAGCGCGACCTCGACGTTCGCCTGCATCATGCCGAATTTATTGCCCATATCGAAGCGTCTGCCGGTGAAATCCACGGCGGTGAGCTTGCCGTCCTTCGCCATCGTGTCAAGCGCGTCGGTCAGGAAGACCTCGTGCGCCTTCGGATTTTCGGGCGTTTTGCGGATGTAGTCGAAGATCTCGCTGCTCAGCACGTTTCTGCCGAGGATGGCGTAAAGCGACAAAACCTCTTCAGGCGTCGGTTTCTCGACGATCTTGTTCACTTCCATCACGCGGTCCTCGAGCGGCGAAACGCCGAGGGAGCAGTATTTGCCGATATCCTCGCGGGCGCATTCGTTCACGCCCACGGTGCATTTGCCGTATTTTTCATACGCGCGGATCAGCTGCGCGGTCACGGGGTCGTCGCCGACGATCACGTCGTCGCCGAAGAGCACCGCGAAAGGCTCGCCGCCGGCGAAGGATTCTGCCTTCATCAGCGCGTGCGCGGTGCCGTTGGTCTCCTTCTGGCGGATGTAGTAGATATTCGCAAGATCCGCGATATCGTGAACCGCGTGATAGAAGCCCTCTTTTCCCGGCTTGCCCCTGAGATTTGATTCCAATTCAAAAGCATAGTCAAAATGATCTTCCATGACCTGCTTGCCGCGATTGGTTATAATGAGGATGTCCGTAATCCCCGAGGCGGAGGCCTCCTCCACAAGATACTGGATCGCGGGCTTATCCACGATATTCAGCATCTCCTTGGGTACGGATTTCGATGCGGGAAGCACTCTTGTGCCGAGCCCCGCCGCTAAAATAACAGCTTTCGTGATTTTCATAATAAACTCCTTTCAGAGTCCCAACAGCAGCGCAAAGCCCATCATGGCGAAACTTTGAATATAGCCGTAAAGGATCGCGAACAAAATCGGCATGGCAATGCTGACTCTGCCTTTTCTTGCCAGAAGATAATAATAGGTCTCCATATCGGACGCCAGCTCGCGGATACGAAGAATCGACTTTTTCACCTTGCCGCGGTACAGGTAGTTGCCGAACAAACCGAGCGCGATGCTCATAACGACGCGCACCGCGTAAGAGACTGCCTCCTGCCAGGGCGCCATGGTCGGGCTGTTTGACGAAATATACTCAACCAGAGATGTGTAGTCCATCGTGCCGGTCATCAGGTTGAGCGCGCCTTTGATATATTCGCCGAATCCCGCGGGAATACAGATGATCGCGACGATCACCATAACCAGCAGATAGAGAAGACCGACGGAATACATTTTGCGGTAGAAGCACCAAAACGGGCCGAACAGCGCCGCGCCCCAGTTCCAGCTCACCTTGGCGTCGCGCTTATCCATTTCGATAAAACGGAAAAGATAGCGCGTCGCGCCGGGACCGATAAACTGCGCTTCCTCCTCGGCGGGAATGCCGTCGACCATCACGTTGGGCGGCACCGTACCGGGATCCTCCATCGTTTCCGCCGCCATACGAACCCTTGCGGCAAAGGGACGTGGCGCGCCGCAGTATTCACAGCTCTCCGCATCGACGGGATTTTCCCTGCCGCAGCTTTTGCACGTCCATTCAAGTCTTTGCGACGGTCTTTTTTCGCCGCGCTCCCGCTCCCCGTCGTCCTCCGGCGGCGCGGTGTTCACATACTGATAATTCCCGTGCCGCGCCCGATTCGCGCAATGGCCGTACTGTTCCCAGCAGACGCGATGATGCGGCGTGCCGCACTCGGGACAGACAACAATATCGTCCTCGTCGGTAAACGTGCGCCCGCAGACCGGACATTGATTGTTTCTGAAAGTCATAATACACCTTCCGATGATAATAATCTAATTTATTTTAACCTATTTATATGAAAATTTCAACGCAAATTGAATATAAAATCAGATAAAATCATTTTTTTAATAATAATTGACAGAATCGCGGAGATTTAATATAATATAAGTAAACGCTGATTCATTCCGGTGCGCAGATTGCGCCGTCAGATTTTTCGTCAGATTGTTCAAAAAGACCGTAGTAAGGCTATCGCCTTTCAAGGGATTTTTGGACGATATGACGGGAAAGATGCAAGCAAGGTACGTGCCGAATCTTCAGATGTGTATGAATCAGCGGTTACATCGTTAATATGCGCAGAATACGCGAAAATACGGCGTAGATCGCAGGCAAAACCCGCCGCCGTATTCCGAGAACCGAATGACATACTGAGAAAGGACTTTTATATATGCTGCAATTTGAAGAATTGAGATTGACGCTGCTCGAATCCGAAAAACCTCTCAAGGACCTGGCGGAAGCGCTCGGGCTCGAAAAAATGAAGGCGGAGATCGCCTCGCTCGAAGCGCAGACCGCCGACAACGGTTTTTGGGACGACGTCGCGAATTCACAGAAGGTGCTGCAGCGCACCAGTCAGTTAAAGAACAAAGTCGCCGACTACGAGTCGATCAAAGCGTTATATGAAGACACCCTCACGCTTATCGAGCTTTCAAACGAGGAAGAGGACGAAAGCATGTTCGAAGAGTGCTCGGCGGGCGTCAAAAAGGTGCAGTCGGAGATCGACCGCCTGACGCTCACGACCCTTCTCTCGGGCGAATATGACAGTCACAACGCGATCCTCAACTTCCATGCCGGCGCGGGCGGCACCGAGGCGATGGACTGGGCCCTGATGCTTTACCGGATGTATAACCGCTGGGGCGAGCGCCACGGCTTCAAGGTCTCGACGCTCGACATTCTCGACGGCGAAGAGGCGGGCATCAAGTCCGCGAGCGTGCTGATCGAGGGCGAGAACGCCTACGGGTACTTAAAAAGCGAGATGGGCATTCACCGCCTTGTGCGAGTGTCGCCCTTCGACGCGTCGGGCAGACGGCACACCTCCTTTGCTTCGATCGAGGTCATGCCCGAGATCGACGATAACGTAGATGTGGAGATCAAGCCCGAGGATGTGAAAATGGACGTTTACCGCGCCAGCGGCGCGGGTGGACAGAAGGTCAACAAGACCTCGTCCGCGGTTCGCCTGACGCATATCCCCACGGGCATCGTAGTCGCGTGTCAGATCGAGCGCAGCCAGCATCAGAACCGCGAGGTCGCGATGCGTATGCTCAAATCAAAGCTCATCGAGATCAAGGAACGCGAAAATCTCGACAAGATTGAGGACATCAAAGGCGACCAGAAGGACATCGCGTGGGGCAGCCAGATCCGCTCCTACGTGTTCATGCCCTACACCCTCGCGAAAGATCACCGCACCGGCTTTGAAAACGGCAACATCAACGCCGTGATGGACGGCGACATCGACGGATTCATCAACGCGTATCTCAAGATGCAGTCGCAGCAGAAGCTCGCGGCGCAGGAGTAAATTCTGATTTAACGGCGAAGCCGTTAAATCAGAATTTAGAGATGAGAAAATGAGAGATGAGAGATAAGAGCTTGTATAATCTATTCTTTGCCTCAAAACAACGCGACAGCGTTAATTCTTCGATACAAACGAAGAACTACCCCCGTCGCAGAGCGTAAATTTTGCGTTCTCTCATCTCTTATCTCTTATCTCTCATCTCTTCGGGCGAAGCCCGATAAATCAGAATTTGACAAAACACCGCCCCGTGCAGTTCCCTGCACGGGGCGGCTGTGTTTTGTTTTAAGGCGTTATCTCGCGCCGCCGAACAGATAGCTGATGTACTGGACCAGATGGACGAAGAAGTGGATCACGGTGTTGAAGCCGGTGACCTGTCTGCCGCCCGAGCACATCGAGCACTCGAAGGAAGCGAAGCTCGTGCCGGTATGGCCGCCGGTGGGATCGACAATAATGCCGCCCGGATTGTCGCCGGCGCCGGGCAATGTTTCGCCGCAGCGGTCGCAGATATAATCCTGATCCTCGTCAAGATGACCGAGCGCGGGAAGAATCGTCTTCTTTGTCAGCTCTTCACCGCAGAAATCACAGCGAGTATAATCGGTATATCCTTTATGCGTACAATCAGGTTCTTCGCCTTCATAGAAACTAGGCTGCTTATGGTTATGATTGTCATACTCACCGTAAGGCATACCGCAGATATCGCATTTTGCCCTGTCAACGCAGGTCGCGGTGCCGCCGATGTGCGTATGCGCGGGGATCTGCCAAGGAATTTCGTAGTAACCGCCGCAGATCTCGCAGGTGAAGCGTTTGATCGCGTTGCTGGCGGTATACGAAGTATTGATGACTTCGCCCTCGTCAAACACGCAATTCTCGGTCACGGTCTGACCGCAGCGGTCGCAGGTGCCGGTATGCTTATGGTTCTCGGCGTCGTATTCCCATTCGCTCATCGTATGCCCGACTGCGGGGAAGTCGACGTGCTTCGTCTCGCCGCATTCGCAGACGAAGTTTTCGTAGCCCATCTCCTCGCAGGAGGGAGCGAGATAGCCGTCTTCCTCGGCGCGGTTCCAGATATGCTCTTCGTCCTGATAATCCGCGTTTACCCAGAAGTCGGAAACGATGTTCGAAAAGCTCTCGCCGTTGATGGGATTCCACTTATCAAAGCGGAAATGGATCTCCTCGTTGACCTGGATCAGCTCGGGCGCGTAGGGCATATCCGCCGCTGCGATGCTGCCGCCGTGATCGACCTTGACCGTCTGCTGGTCGTAAGGCGCGTCGACGAAGATGTTCTCAAAGGTAATCGTATACTTGTTGATCGCCCAGTTCGCCGTCGCGGTAATATCGACGGGTCTGATAGCGATATCGGTTTCGTCATAGAAGGTATACTGATCTGCGCAGGTATACTCGACAGTCGTCGTCTCGGCGGGATCGGTCGCGAACACGACGGTCCAGCCGGTGATGTGATAACCCTCGCGCTCGGGCTGCGCCAGCGACAGATAGCGGGGTTCGTCGTCAAGCGTGAAGGTCGAAACCTGCGGCGACGTGCCGTTCGCGTTGTTCACTGTGAAGTTGTAGGTCTTCGCCTGCCATACCGCGTACATCGGTACGCTGCCCGAGGCGATGAGGTTCAGGACCTGCTCCCCGTCGGTATAGTCCGCTGCCGTCGCAGTCTTCGACAGCGCCCAGCCGAGGAAATCGTAACCGTCAAACGAATAGGGATTCGGGTCGAGATTCGCCGCGACGTCGTATGTGAAGGTCTGCTGCACGGCGTCTTCCTCGACGTCGTCACGATAGAACTTCGGCGGATTGCTGAAGAAGTTTACCGTATAGGTGTTCGCCTTCCACAGAGCGTAAAGGTCGATCACCGCGCCGTCCTGAGCGGTCAGGTTCACGGTATCTTTGCCGACCGTGAAGCCGTTGCCGTAGGAAGCGCCCGTTCCGTCGCTGTTCACGGTCCACTTCACGAAGGTGTAACCGGTTCTCGTGAACGTGTTCAGCGGGAACGATTCATTATTGTCATAGGTAAAGGTCTTTTCCGTCGTATCGGAAGATCCGTTGTTCGCGTGGAAGACGACCGTATAGGTGATCGGCTGCCACACCGCGTACATGGTGACCGTTACGCCGTGAGCTTCGGTCAGGTTCGAAACGCTCTCGCCGTCGTCATAGGCCTTCTCGCCCGTCGGGCTCGTCGCCCAACCCTTGAAGATATAGCCGGTACGCGTAAAGATATTCGCCGAAAGCGCCTTGGTCTCGCCGTAATCGTAATCGACCGAAGGCATCTCGCCCTCGCCGCCGTTCGCGTTATAGGCGACCGTGTAGACGTTCGGCAACCAGACCGCGTAAAGATCGATCACAGCGCCGTCGACCGTCGTCAGGTTGTTGACCTGCTGACCGTCGGTATAGACGACCGCGCCGCCGTCGGTCGTCGCCCAGCCGTCCACGTGCATGCCGGTGCGAATAAACAGGTTGACATTCAGGTTCTGCGCGGTACCGTAGACGAAATTCTGATCATCCATCGTGCCGGTGCCTTCGCTCGTATGGAACCTCACAGTATAGGTATGCGGTCTCCACTTTGCTTTCAGGACCGCGTTCTCGCCCTTGACCGTGACGAGATTCATGACCGTCGCGCCGTCTTCGATATCCTCGCCGTTAAAGGTCCAGCCGAGGAAGTCATAGCCGGTTCTGGTGAACACGTTCGCGGGCAGAGTGACAGACTGATTGTACTCGACGTTCTCAATATCCGCCATCGTGCCTTCGCCGCCGTCGGCGTCGAAGCTGATGGTGTATTTGATCGGCGTCCAGTTCGCGGTCAGCGTCGCGTTGCCCGCCTTGCTGCGGGTGAACTCGCCGTAACCGGCACTTTCGTTCCACACCCACGTGCCCTCGGGACCGACGAAGGTCCAGCCGGTGAACTCGTAGCCGTCGCGGTTCAGAAGATCGAGCGTGATCGTCGTTGCCGTTCCGAAATCAGCCGACATATCCAGATCCTCGTCGCCGGCGCTCATTCCGTCGTAGGTACCGCCGTTGGGATCGACCGTCAGGATATAGCCGTTCGCTTTCCATCTGACCGCGATCGTCGCGTCGCTGTCCATGACCGTCAGGATCGCGACGCCGGTGTAATTTTCGCTCGCGTCCTTCAGGTTGTTGATGCCGATATTTCCGTCTATACGCTGCCAGCCTCTGAACTCATGGCCTTCTCTGACGGGAACCGCCAGCGTGATCTCGTCGCCGTAATGCGCGATAAGCGTGGTCAGGCCGAACGAGCCGTTATACGAGCCCTCGTTCGGGTTCAGCTTGATCTTATAGTTGTGCGCCTTCCAGACCGCGTAGAACGTGACCGTCGCGCCGTCCGTCTCCGTGAGCGGCTCGGGAACATTCAGTCCGCTTGAATTGCCGTCCGCAAGAACATAATAGGTCGGGAAAACAGAACCCTTCGCCGCCTCAAAAACAGCCTTCTGCTGAGTGGTGGCGTTGTCGTTCCCGAACGGGCCGAAGAAATTATTCAGCTCCGTCCTGTCCATGGCGGTGAAAACGCCGTCAAAATCATAGGAAGCGTCGTAAGTATTCGGATCATACGCGTTCAGCGCATTTTTCAGCGCATCCGAAACGGTCGGCGTCCAGTTCGGATCGACATCCCAGCCGAGGAACTCATAGCCGGGCTTCGCGTATTTGTCGTTCTGATTCAGCAGGAAATTCCTATCGGTATACGCCTTGTACATTTGGGCGACTTCCGCATGGGAGGGGTTATCGTCCGCATAGGAACCGCTGTTCTTGTCGAACACGATCGTATATTCGTTGACTTTCCAATGCGCTGTCAGCTTGACGCTGCCCCACTTGCCCAACAGGGCGGCTTTGTCATTCACGCTTGCGCCGTCGGCCCAGTTGCCGACCGCGCCGTCTACCGTCCAGTACTCGAAGGTCCAGCCGGTGCGGGTGGGCGTGGGCAGCTTGTCGGACGTATCGGGATTATACGTGATCGCAGCAAACGGATCGGCGTCTGCACAGGCCAGAAGGAACGTAACCGTATAATCGATCGGTTCCCAGATAGCGTACAGCGTCACGGGATGTTGCGGATCGTTCACCGTCGCGTAATCTCTGTTAAGCGTGCCGCCGCTCGCATAGGCGTCGCCTGAGCCGTCGGACGCAGTGTTCCACTCTTTGAACGTGTAACCGCTGCGTGAAAACCCGTTCACCGCCAGCGTTGCGTTTGTATCGTAGGTCTTTTCCGTTCTCTCCGTGCTGCCTGCGACAGGAAGAAGATTGCCGGCCGGGTTGCCGCCCTCGTTGCCGTCATAATAGATATAATACTCGTGCGCGTCCCAATAAGCCGTATAGGAACGGTCGCCGGTGGAGCCCTGAGGGATCGTGACGGGGTTATTATTCGTTGTGCTTCCGAGACCGGTACCGCCCCAGCCGTGGAAATCGTAACCGGTGCGCTCGGGATTGACCAGCGTGATATCGGCGGATTCCACGTTATAGCTTTCGGGGTTCGACGTGCCCGCGGGAAGAGAACCGCCCTGCAGATCGTAGCTGATCGTATACTCATCCCGCGTCCAGTGCGCATAGAGCGTCTTATCCGAGGCAGGCGTATACGCGTCGCCCGCTTCGCCGATCAGATTGCCTTCCGTCGCCGCGTCGTACCAGCCCGTGAAGGTCCAGCCTGTGCGGGTCGGCGTCGGCAGCGTGACGGAAGCGGAATTCCACTGCGCGACCATCGAGACCGTGCCGCCCTGCGCGGAAAGACCCTTGACCGTCGCGCCGTCGGCGTAATTCGACAGTCTGTAAATCTTGACGTTTTTGATCGTCGCGGTATTGCCCGGGAAGCAGCGGAACAGCATATACTTGTTCTTCGCGCCGTCGCCATTGGCACTGAGGGTATAGGTGACCTTAAAGTGCTGATAGGAGCTCGAAAGCGCCACACCCAGATTGCCGTCCGTCGACGTAGTGGTCGCGCCGTTGGTGCAGGTGCCGTTCGCGACCTGTCTGTAGCCGCTGTCGCCGTAGAAATAGTTGGTCAGCGTGCCGCTGCCCTTGGCGTCGTATTCGAGCACATACTGATCGCCGGCCTCGAAAATCGGATTCGCGAAGATCGTCCATTGGGCGAAATCATTATATCCGCTCGTAACGGCTGTGCTCGCATATTCTCTCGTGTTGTAAACGATATTCGAACTTGAGTTCCATCCCGCGAATGTGTATACCGCGGTTTCGGAGCTCGGGCTTACCATGCCGCTGTTCGCATTATAGGTCACGGTATATTTGCGCTCAAATGCGTTCGATGTCAGGGTCTTCGTCGCAGTATACGCTATATTAGATATCGAACTCATCGTGCCGGACGTTGCGCCGTTGCCGGAGAACGAAATATTATACTTCGTTTCCGTCCAGCCGGCATAAAGAGTACCCTGCTTAAAATCCATGCAGTGCGCAGACGTACCGTCGGCATTATAATACTTTGTGCCGTTGCTGTTTGTACCGGTCCAGTAGCCCGTGAAGGTATAGCCGGGTCTTGTCGGAAGCTCATTCGCGGCCAGCGTCGGCATAGCGTAACCGATTCTGGCGGTAATGGATCCCGTATGCTTGAATCTCGTATCCCCGCCGTTAATATTTAACGTTACGGAAGCATTGATGCTTGAATGCGTGTCTGTATTATTCGTATAATCCGTACCGCGGCCGGAAATCGATGCGTTTGCGCCTTTGTAAACGGTACCTTTTGCACCGTTAGATCCCTGACCGCCGCCGGTACCGCCGGTGGACGTGCCGTGGCTGGTACCCTTTGCCGCGCCGTTTGAACCACCGA
>JAFRPB010000030.1 GCA_017429345.1 Clostridia bacterium
CTTATGATGCGCTGACCGATACGCAGAAGGCGCTGGTAACGAACTACGAAACCCTCACCGCCGCCGAGGCCAGTTACGCCGCGCTGAAAGCCGCGGCTGACCAAGCGGCAGCGGATCAGGCGGCTGCCGACGAAGTCATCGCGAAGATCGACGCCATCGGCGAGGTGGAATACACCGAAGCGAGCAAGACAAAGATCGACGCGGCGAGAGAGGCGTATAACGCCTTGACCGACGCGCAGAAAGCGCTAGTTGACAATTACGACACGCTCACCGCCGCGGAAGACAGGTATGCTGAGCTGAAAGCCGCAGCCGAACAGGCCGAGGCGGATCAGGCGGCGGCGAACGCGGTCAAGGACGCGATCAGCGCCATCGGCGAAGTGGAATACACCGAGGCGAGCAAAGCGAAGATCGACGAAGCGAGAGAAGCGTACAACGCCTTGACCGACGCGCAGAAAGAACTCGTTGACAACTACGCAGCGCTTACTGCCGCGGAGGATACCTATGCCGAGCTGCAAGCCGCCGAACAGGCCGAGGCAGATCGTGCGGCTGCGGACGCCGTGATCGCGAAGATCGGCGCCATCGGCACGGTGACATACACGAGCGCGAGCAAAAAGAAGATCGACGCGGCGAGAAGCGCCTACGACGCGCTGACCGACGCGCAGAAAGCGCTTGTTGACAATTACGAAACGCTCACCGCAGCGGAAAGCCGCTACGCCGCGCTGAAAAAGGCGGCTGCGGATCAGAAAAAAGCCGACGCGGTCAAAGAGAAGATCGACTCCATCGGAGAAGTCGAATTAACTGACGCCTGCAAAGCGAAAATCGATGCGGCGAGAACTGCTTACAATGCGCTGACGAAAGCGCAGAAGCGCCTTGTGACGAATTACGAAACGCTCACCGACGCCGAAGCGCGCTATGAAGAACTCAAAGCCGCCGCGGGAACTCCGACAGATCCCACCGATCCGACGGAGCCGACAAACCCCGACGATCCCTCCGGCGACAACATCTGCAAGTGGGATAACGTGGACCACGGCACTTCCTTCTGGGGCAGGCTCGTAAAATTCTTCCATTCCGTCCTCTATTTCTTCGCGCATCTGTTCGGCACGAAATAAACCGCGCCGGAACGAATAATACTTTATTTTCACGGACCGGGACTTTTCATCAAGTCCCGGTTTTTTTGATTCGAAAATAAAAAAACGGCGGATCGCGCTTTATTTCGGAATGTCCGAAGCGGATAAAGGAAGAAATCCGAAGAAAAAAACGCGCTTCGTATTGCAATCTCCGAACGCTTTCATTATAATAATAAAAAAAGCGAAAGGAAGATAAAAATGAAAAAAGCAATCGTCATCATACTGTCTCTCGTGCTGGCGCTGTCCATGTTCGCCGCCTGCACGAAATCCGGCGGCGATCCCTCGCCATCGGAGAATGCGCCCGCGGAGAATACGACCGCGGCAGACGTTCCGGCATGGAAAACGATCGGCGAAGCGCTGGCAGCCGAAAAGGATGAATCCTCGGAGCAGTCCGCCATCTACGCAAAGGTTTTCGTATACGTATTCGAAAAAGACGGCACATACTGGCGTCTGACGGCGGAGCTGTCCGACGAAGAATCCGCTGCGCTTTCGGCGCTGGATATCCTTGACGAGGATTATGCGGAAAAGGAGAAAGCGCTGATCACCCCGCTGGCGGTCACAAAATGCGAAAGCCTGAACGAACTGAAGCTCTCCGATGAGGATCTGGCGGCGCTGGTCGGCAAAACGGGCAAAGAGCTGCTTGACGACGGCTGGAACACCGGCATGGGCTATAACCTTGACAGCATGGAATTCTATTGGGAGCACGGCCCCTTTGCGTACACCGTCACGTTTGAGAAGCAGGAAGATCTTGAGAATACCGACGATTTCGACGAGACGGCCGCGGTCGCTGAGCTGAAGGTCGCCTCCGTCAAGTTCGACGGCCTCGGCAACACCTGCACGGACATCTCGGAATACTTTGACGATGAGGAGCAGGACGCGGCGATCGACTATCTTGTTCTTGTGAACAAGCAGAACAAGCTGCCCGACGACTGGGAGGAGACCGTCGATCTTGCGGAGGGGACCAACAGCCTTGACGAGACCTATCTCGTCGAGCGGAAGGCACTCGCGCAGTTCGAACTGCTGCGCGCCGATCTTCTCAAGGACGGCATCGATATCGAGCTGGATTCGACCTACCGTTCCGTGAAGCGTCAGCAGGAGATCTGGGACGAATTCGAGGCGGAAAAAGGCCTTGAATACGCGCAGACATACGTGGCGGTGCCCGGATATTCAGAGCATCACACCGGTCTTGCGATCGACGTCTGCCTGATCAAGGACGGCGTGGTCATCTCCGACAATGACGACATGATCGCCGAAAAGGAGATCTTCGCCGAGATCCACAAGCGTCTTGCGGACTACGGCTTTATCCTCCGGTATCTCGAGGGCAAGGAGGACGTCACCGGCTACGGTTACGAGCCCTGGCACTTCCGCTATATTGACAGCCCGGAGATCGCGCATGAGATCATGGACGGCGGTCTGACGCTGGAGGAATACCTCGGCGCCGTTCCCGATACAACGGAATAACGTTACAGAACTCGAAGACCCCGCTGCGGCTCTGCAGCGGGGTCCTTTTTACCTGTTATGTTCGTTTGGAATCCGTGATATTTGCGGATCGATCCTTTTACGGTCATGAATCCAGCGGGGGCAGCTCGTGGATATCGTAGGTATCGTAGTAGATCTCAAAGGCGGTGTCAACGTCGCCCGACAGCTCGATCAGCGCGCCGGCCTGGAACATCGATGAAAGCGTTCCGGAGGGGGCTTTCCACGCGGCGTTTGAAACGACCCTGATATCGGAACCGGTCAGGATCGCCTCAGCGCCGAACAGCAGGTTCCCCGTGGCGATATGATAATCGCTGGATACGACGGCAAGCTCTTTGACCTGCGGATAGTCCTTTGTCAGAATGTCGAAAGTATAGATCGCGTTCTGCGCCGTCGTGAGGGATCGGTTCTCCGCGATCACGCGATCCGGGGAGACGCCGTTTTCCGTAAGCCACCCGGCCATCTTATCCGCTTCGGTGGCAGACTCGTTCTCCGCGGCGGTGCCGCCGCCGGTGCATACGATCAGCGCGTTCGGATATTTCTCCGCGCTGCGTTTCGCCGTTTCCAGGCGCCGGATCAGTTCCTCGCGCATGCTGCCGTCCGGCTCGAGCTGAAAGCCCAGCACGACGATGCACAGGGCGTCCGTGTCGTTCAGACCGTCGGGCAGCACGTCGTAATGCAGCTCGGGTTCCGCGTCTTTCCAGAGATCCATGATCGCGCTCCACTTGTCCCCGGCGGCGGGATCGGTCCCGGACAGCTCCTGCAGCAGCCTGTCCACACGCGTGTACGCTTCCTCGCCGTAGCTGCCGTAATCGACGACAATTTCCTCGATGATCTCCTGCGTGTCCCGCCGGATCTCTTCTTTTTTGCAGCCCGCGGCGGAAAAGATCAGCCAAAGAGTCAGGATGACGGCCATGATCCTTGTGATATTCTTGTTTTTCATATGCATTTCCCCCGTTTTATTTTTCGTGTTATATAAAAGACAACAGACACAAGGCAACAACCGAGGAGCACAGCGTATGTTTGACAGAACTATTGCCTGATGCCTGATGCCGAATGCCTGTAAACTGTATATATTATATCATCACTGCCCGATATTTGCAATTCTCCGACGCAATTTTCATCCACAAATAAATGAGTTCCGGGAAAAGCCGGTCGCGGGACCGGCAGGTCGTTAAGATAATAAACGATAATATCAAATTTCCCGATCAGATAAGTATTGTATCTGAATTTCTTATATGTTATAATAACTATCATCGTTCTGTTATCCGGGAGGTTGGATCCATGAGCGCAGTGGAGATTTTTCTCGTTATCGTCACCATGATCGGCGGTCTTGCTTTATTCATGTTCGGCATGAACGTGATGAGCAAGGCGCTGTCCTCGCTGACCGGCGGAGTCCTCGATAAACTGCTCGGGCTGGTGACGAAAAACCGCTTTACCGCGTTTCTGTTCGGCACGACGCTGACGGCTGTCGTGCAGTCGTCCTCCGCGGTATCCGTGCTGACGGTGGGCCTGGTCAGCTCCGGCATCATTATGCTGCATCAGGCGATCGGTCTTCTGATCGGCGGCGGCCTTGGCTCGACGGCCACCGCGTGGCTTTTGTCCCTGAACGCGCTGGACGGCGAGTCCCTGATCATGACGATCATCAAGCCCAGCTCTTTTTCGCCGTTCCTTGCGATCGCCGGCGTGGCGATCACCATGTTCGCGAAGAAAGAGAAGACGCTCAATATCGGCAATTCTCTTCTGGGATTCGCCGTTATGATGATCGGCATGAATCTGATGAGCCAGGGTGTGGCGCCGCTGAAGGAGCTTCCTGCGCTGAAGTCCGCGCTGGTGAGCTTTTCTAACCCGATCATCGGCTTTCTGGTCGCCTGCGCGATCACCATGCTCATCCAGAGCTCGGACGCCACGGTCGGTATCGTGCAGGCCTTCGCCCTGTCGATGGGGCTGAGTTTCGGCGCGGCGATCCCGCTGATCTGCGGGGCGCAGGTCGGCACCTGCGTGACGGCGGTGATCTCTTCTCTGGGCGCGTCCAACAACGGCAAAAGGACCGCGCTGATGAATCTCTATTACGCCCTGCTGAAAGTGATCCCCTTTATGCTCCTGTTCTACGGGGTGAACGCTTTTCTGCATTTCCCGTTCCTTGAGGGCGCCGTCGGCGGCATCGGCATCCCGCTCTGCCACACGGCGATCAATCTCTTCGGCGCGGCGCTCTGGATCCCCGGCGGCGGACTGATCGTCTCTCTCGCGCAGAAGACGATCCCCTTCAGCGAGGAGGAAAAACAGGCCCGGGAGAACGTCCTCACCATGCTGGACGAGAACCTGCTGCGCCATCCCTCCATCGCGCTGGATCAGACGGACCGCGCCGTGAGCGCTCTGGCGGGCACAGTCGGCGAGGCGATGCAGTCGCTGCTGCAGTTCAATAGCGAAAACGATAAGACGACGAGGATCCTTCTTGAGCGGATCAGACAATACAGAGACCAGATCGACAGCTATATCACGAAGCTGTCCGCGCATACTTCGGATACGAAGGACGCCGCGTTTATCCTACTGCTGACGAACGCCAATACCGCCTTCGGAGAAATCGGTGTGATCTGCGAGTCCATCGTGAATTTCAATTCAAAGCTGAGCGAGATGAGCAGCTCCGACCTGATCCGGGATACGGACCGCACCGAGATGCAGGTGCTGGGGAATTCCATCGCCGAGATCCTGGACCTCACGGTGATCGGCTACGAGACGAAGGACGTGCTGCTGTCCGGCACAATCCAGCTCTACCGTGAAGAAGTGATGCAGATGGGCGATATCCTGAAAGCGCGTCATTACAAACGGATGCACGGCGAGGGCGGCCGCCTCACATCAACGACCCTTTATGCGGACATCTGCTATACTGAAGAGCGCCTGATCGATTACTGCGATATCGTTGCGGACTCGCTGATCAAGTATAATCTGGCTGTCGGCGGCGATAAATCACCCGCTGCCGAAAGAACGTTAAAAGCGAAGCAGCACGTGCATGAACTGTTTATGGATAAATATGAGATGTTGAATATCGGCGAAGACGGATCCGGTCGCATGATCGACCTGTCGGAATAAACAACTGACCGGAAACGGCAGATATCATACCGATTGGTAAGATTAACTCGGGAGGTTTTTTGCGCATGGCGTATTTATTCAGACGGCTGCTGACTGTATTTCTGACTGTTCTCGTCTCTTTTGGCTTATTGCGTCCGATGCCGGACGGACTTATGACCTATACCGAAGAAGAGCTCGCACAGATCGATGAGTATCTGCAGTATTCACAAGGCGCGTCTGTTTCACTTTATGAGAATATGGGTGATGCTGAACCGATCTACACCGGCACGGTCGGCGGATTATGCGAGCTGCCGGAATGCGGCGAGCTTGCGCGCACCGGATATATCCGTTACACCGCATATATCGCGTTCGAAAAAACTGGTGGCCAGAGCCTGAAAGTAAACGGTGCGAAAAACGTCCGCATCACGGTCCATTATAACGAGCTGCGGTCGGAAATCTATTCCTTATTTACGGTATTTAAGGCAAAAATCTTCTATCGGATCGATGTCGAATTCCCTTATTCAGACGGTCTGTCGCCGTCGTTCCGCTCATCTTCGTCGTATAAAATCTCTGTGAATTATCCCTCGTTCGGCGGCATGCCGTCAGAGGAGGTTCGACCGATCGCGGATATTCATCTCAGAGACCCGTATATCATGACCGGCGCGGACGGGAAATATTATATGACAGGCACCTATGACCCCGCAGACTGGTCGAATACAAAAGAGATTCACGTCTATCGTTCGGAAGACCTTGCCGGTTGGGATGATCTCGGCGCTGTATGGAACTTCGAGCGCGACGCAACTTGGCAGAAGAAAATTCTGACGGACGGTTCATCTCCGATCTGGGCGCCGGAGCTGCATTATATCAACGGAAATTATTATATCTGCTATTCCCTCGGTTGGGGCGCGATGAACGGTTCCGTGCTGAAAAGCACGACGGGACTGCCCGAAGGACCCTATGAGGACGTGCGCGGCGACGCGGTCTTTGAGGCGATCGATTCTACGTTCTTTGTTGATGACGACGGTTCCGTGTGGGCGATCTGGGCAGACGGGCAGTACGCCGGAATGAGCGGGGATATGAAGCGTCTCGCCACAGCTGCCCGCTCTCTTGTGAGCGAGAGCGGACAGCCCGTCGGGTTTGAGGGATGCTGCGTCATTAAGATCGACGGGCTTTACTATCTTTGCTCCGCGTCCTATACCACCCACTACCGTGCGGACGGTTCCTCTTATCTGACATATGACAGCTATTACGCCGTATCCAACCGTTTTCAGGGACCGTACAGCGAACGAAGACTGCTTCTGATCAACGGCGGCCACGGCAACCTGTTTTTTGCGAACGACGGCACGCTTTATACAACGTTGTTCAGCGGCGCTCTGGGGGAGAGACCCGGGATCGCCGCGATCGATATCACCGAAGACGGAAGGCTCATAGTCCGTTAACGGGCTGTAAATTAATTCAGAAAAATTATTCGTATAACGAAAGGAGATCACGATATGTCCTGGTTTGCAAAAATAACGTCTTTCTTTCTCTCCGTCATCACCTTTTTTACTGGTCTGTTCTCCGGAGCGGGAAAACAGGCTGCGGATCCGACGCTGAACCCGCAGGCGGCTGCGCCGGGTGTGCTCGACGAGGAGCTCTACGGTCTTCCCTCGTTTGAGGCAGGCGAAAAAATCTGTTTCTACAAAAGCTCCGGGTCGACCGAGATCCTTCGCTATGATAGTACGAGTGAAGAAGATTTCAAGACGTACCGACAGAAACTTTGCGACGCGGGTTTCACCGTATATGACGAACATGCGATCGAAAACAATCTGTTTGCGACGCTGACTAGCGATACGCTGACGGTCAATCTATACCGTTTCGCCGCAACAAAAACTCTGCGCATCGTCGCGGAGGAGCGCGGACCGCTCTTCCCGCTGACGGACGAATGCGAGCGCGTCTGTGATCCGCTTCTCACCGGCATGAAGGGGGAGACCGTCGTCGCGAGCGAAGGTATGGGATATATTATACGACTTGCGGACGGCAGCTTCTGCATCATCGACGGCGGTATGGGTGACCCCGACCACGTGGATGCCGACAAGCTGATGGATATTCTGAACGCTCAGAAGCCGGATGGAACGGAAAAGCCCGTGATCGCAGCGTGGATCTTCACACACCTGCACGGCGATCATGTGGGCGTATTCAATTGCTTCTCGCTCGATCATCACGACGACGTTGTCATTGAGAAACTGATCTATAACTTCCCGAAGGAGGAAGAGGTCGAGATCTCCGATTCTCCTTATATGCTGGACGAATCGATTTACAGGTGGAATCAGTTCAAGAAAAACCTCTCAGACTTCTATTCCGATGTACCGGTGATCAAGGCGCATACAGGCAACCGTTTCGCAGTCAGGAACGCTTCGTTTGAACTGCTGTTCACCCTTGACGATCTTTATCCGTCGTCGATCCTGAACGGCAACGGTATGAACGAAAGTTCCATTCTGCTGAAAATGACGCTCGATGGGCAGACCTTCCTGTGGACAGGCGACTTCGGATTTATCTCAGCGGAACTTGTTCTGAAGGAATACGGCGATACGCTCGCGTGCGATTTTCTGCAGATGGCGCACCATGGCATGAACGGAACGGTAGCTCTTTATTCCCGCGTTGATCCGACCTATGCGCTTTTGCCCGTTTGGAACGGCGGTCTTTCCGGAATGCTGAAGAATAAACAGAACGCCTGGCTCGTCTGCAGTCCGAAAATGAAGCAGATGATCGTCACCGGCTGTGGCACATGGACGATCCGCCTGCCTTATGAGCCTGCCTTCGGAACGTGCCAGAGGATTCCGACGGATAAAACGGTTTATCCGTCGTATCCAGATCTGCTCGGAGAAAATAACTGAACAATCTAAACTGAAACGATTCTAATCTGATATGGAGGATTAAAGATGTCCGGTTTTTCGAAAATAATTGCATTCTTTATGTCGATCATTCTGTTTCTCTGCGGCGCGGTACAGGGAACTACGCCCGAAAAGGCGGAAAAATTCCGCGTCGTTTCTTATCTTGTCGTCTTTGACGAAGCTTCAATTGAAGCCATTGACCCCGGCCATTTCAAAGATCTGACCGACGTTATCATCTTCGGCGGATACGCGGGGATGCACGGCGACGGGCACGTCACGGTCAGCGACAAACTCGCCGGGGTCGTCGAGCGCCTGAAGGCGATGGACGAAAGCGGGAAGCTGCGCTGGCACCTGAACTTTGATCTTGTGACCGAAGGCGATCAGAAGATGACCATGAGGGAGGACTTCCGCGGCAAAGAGCTTGCCCGCAGCATCCGCGAGGTGCTGGAAGAGTACGATCTCGACGGCGCGTTCTTTGACTACGAATTTCCGCAGGAATGGGACGCGAAGCTCGATTTCAGCCTCTTTCTGATCAGTCTCGACAGCGTTCTCAAAGACGACTATTTCATCGGCGCGGCTCTGCAGCCCTGGTGCGCAAGGTTCCTTCCCGGCGCGATCGACGCCATCGATATGGTGGAACTGATGTGCTACGACAACTGGGACGAAGAGGGCTTCCATTCCACGATGGAGCTGGCGAAGCAGGACGTGAAAAACATGGTAAAGCTCGGCTATAAGCTGAATCAGATCGATCTCGGCCTGCCCTTCTACGCCAGACCTACCACGAAGGAAGGACGCTGGTACGATTACAGACAATACTGGGATAAAATCGACGAGAACGGTCTTGCCGAAGAGGAATCGACCGGCCTGATCGCCTCTTTCAATACGCCTGAACTGATTTATGAAAAAACACAATGGGCGATCGAAACAGGTCTTGCCGGAGTGATGATCTGGCACTACGCCTGCGACGTGCCCGCCGATAACGACGCGTCGCTTTTCAATGCGATCACCCGTGCAAAGACAGATCTGATGAAATAAATTTCCCATCGAATCACATCAGACATTCGATTGGGAGAAATTTCGCCACACAGGCGGCAAAAGAGAGTTCAGCCGTATGATTTTCGTTATATCGGTCTGAATTGAATACGGATAACGAAACATATATAATCTAACGCGGGAAAACAAAAGAATATAAACAGAAAAACGCAGAATGCAGCTCTTGTACTGCACTCTGCGTTTTATTATATTTCAGACGATTTATTTACGGACGTTTGTTTATTCTGCGGCGTAAATGCCGGTATAAACAAAGTTCATCCTGCCGTAGGGCGCAGCGTCGCCGCGCGTATAGAAAGACATGATATCGCCGTCCGTATAGTTATCCGCCCATTTAAAGCTCAGGGACGCGTCCGCGACGGCAGAAAATCCCAGAAGGGATTTTTCGACGCGCAGCATCAGTTTGTTGCCCTCATAGCGGATCTCCGCCTCGCCGACGCGCCGGTATCCGTCCTCCGTGACGGCTTCGACGGCGGTTTTCCCGTCCGCAGGAGAGGTGCGGTTGACGTAGAAGTCGTAGCCCTCTTTGCCGCTTGTGTTGATGAACAGCGTCATCCATGCGTCGTCCGTCGACGGGGACAGCGCCTCTGCGGTATCGACGTAGAAATACAGATATTTTTCGTCTTCGCAGACCTTCGCGTTCACGATATCGTTTCTGCCGGAGGCGTCGGTATAATAATATTCTCCGTAGCCGGGATGGTCGCGGTCGGCGGTATCGTTCCGGTAATCCCTGTAAACAGACATAATCTTTTCGTTTTTCCACTGAGAGAACCCGCCCGCGATATCAATGCTGACGCTGCCGCCGCGGGGAAGAACTGCGGTACTGCGCTTGAACTTTGCGATATACTGCACCATCTGCATATAGTAGTTGTCGCCGAGGATGCCTTTCGCGGGCTCCACGTCGCGGGAATACTACGCGTCGCACTCGTCGAAGAAGAGGACCGGCTCGTCCTCAACGGCAAGACGCAGCGCCAACCACTCGTTGAAGCCGGTGATAAAGATGACGTCCGGGTCGAGCTTCAGCGCGTATTCCCACTGCTCGGCGAAATTGTATCCGTACAACACCGCGTTCTCGGAGGTATCCTTCGCGCCGTCATGCCAGCTTCTGCCGTGGTCGTTATGCCCGAAGAACGCCGAGGAGCTCATATGCACGGTGTCGCAGTGCTGCGCCACGGAAACGCTCATGGTGCTTCTGTCCTTCGGTGAGTTCTTATAGTAGGCGTTTAAGGTTTCGAGATTGATAAATTCGATCCACGGGAAGCCGTCCGGCTTCTTTGACCACCGGTCGTCCGTGCTGGGCCACTGGGAATCCTTGATGCGAAAATACGCCGAGACTTCTTCGCGCTGCCCACTGTTCTTGTGTCCGACGATCATCGGCTTGCCGTCCCACCGAAACCACAGTTCGTCAAGGCGCGGATATTTTTTCTTCAGCGCATCGTTATTATAATACGCGTCGTAAATCTGGTTCATCCGCTGACCGGAATCGGTATTCGTGTAAAAAGCGAGCTTCGGCACGTTCCAGCCATCTGAATAATACGCATACCAGACATCGATCAGCGCGGTGACCCTGTCAATATAGATATCATTGTTGGTGGTGTCGAATACGATAAAATCGACGCCCGCGTCGGTGAGCATCTGGCAGTGCCGGGAAAGCACCCACTTGTCCGTCTGGAAATAATATCCGAACAACGGCTCGCCCCAGTGGTGAGACACAAGGAACGGTCCGCCGCACGCCGCCTCCCAGCGTTCGCCGGAAAGATACGCCTCGGGGTCGTTTTCTATAATCTTTGTGATATCATAGGGACCCTGGTCGCCGTTGTCGCCGTTGAACAAAAAATAGAAGACGCCGACCAGTTTTTCGCTTTCTCCCGCGGAAACGACGGATCTGCCGAGCGCGTCCGTCGCGGCAAGAGAGCCGTTTTCCTTTACGGTGTTCTGTTTTACCGGCAGGTAAGCGCCGAAACAGCTCTGAAAGAACATGGTAAAAACAAGACCGATTTTCACAAAAAACTGATAAAGATACAAGATGCACACCTCCGGCAAATACGGATACGGCAGATACGGTCAGCTTATTTCCCGGCGTAAATGCCGGTATATACGAAGTTCATTCTGCCGTAAGGTGCGGCGTCGCCGCGGGTATAGAAGGACATGATATCGCCGTCCGTATAGTTATCCGCCCATTTAAAGCTCAGGGACGCGTCCGCGCCGGAAGAAAATCCCAGAAGGGATTTTTCGACGCGCAGCATCAGCTTGTTGCCCTCATAGCGGATCTCGGCGTTCTCGAGAACGGTATAACCGCCGTCTTTGATCGCTTCCACCGCCGTTTCTCCGTCCGCGGGAGAGGTGCGGTTGATACAGAAATCATACCCCTCTTTGCCGCTTATGTTGATAAACAGCGTCATCCATGCGTCGTCCGTCGACGGGGACAGCGCTTCGGCGGTATCGACGTAGAAATAAAGATTTTTTTCGTCTTCGCAGACCTTCGCGTTCACGATATCGTTCCTGCCGGAATCATCCCTGTAATAGGTGTCGCCGAAGCCGCGGTGGTCGCGGTCGAACGTATCGTTTTGATAGTCTTTATATACGGCGGTGATTTCACTGTCGTTCCATTGATCAAAGGATCCGCCGACGTCGACCGTCCGGCTGCCGCCCTTCGGAAGGACCGCCCTGCTGCCCTTGAATTTCGCGATGTAGTCGACCATCTGCATATAGTAGTTGTCGCCGAGGACGCCCGCCGAGGGCTCGACGTCGCGCGAATACTCGGTGTCGCAGTTGTCGATGAAAGCGATCGGCTCGCCCGGTTCGTTCAGACGCATCGCCGTCCATTCGTTGAAGCCGGTGACGAAGACGATATCCGGATCGAGCTTGATGGCGTATTCCCACTGCTCGGCAAAGTTGTAGCCCTGCAGCACGGCGCCCTCACTCGTATCTTTTTTTCCGTCGTGCCAGCTGCGGCCGTGATCTTCTCTGCCGTACCAGGCGGACGCGCTGAACCGGCAGCTGTCGGTGTGCTGCGCGACGGAAACGCTCATAATGCTCTCGTCCTTGAACGAGTTCTTGTAATATCCGCCGATGGTGTGCAGCGTGGTGCCGAATTCGATCCAGGGGAAGCCGTCGCTGTGCTTCTTATCCGTCGGCCACTGCACGGCTTTGATGCGGAAATAGTCTTTGACCTCAGGACGCATCTCCGGGTCGTCCGCGTTGCCGACGATCATCGGCTTGCCGTTCATCCGGAACCAGAGCTTGTCGATCTCAGGGTACTTCTCTTTCAGCTCGGCGTTGTTGTAAAGCGTATCGTAAAGCAGATTCGCGATCGTGCCGGAGGCGCTGTTGGTGTAAAACGCCAGCTGCGGCACCTTCCAGCCCTGCTGCATATAACCGTACCAGATATCGATCAGCTCCAGCGTGCGCTCCGTATAGGGCACGGCGTTCGTCGTGTCGAACACCATGAAATCGACCCCGGCGTCCGTGAGCATCTGGCAGTGGCGGCTGACGACCCAGCGGTCGGACTGGAAGTAATAGCCGAACAGCGGTTCGCCCCAGTGGTGCCATACGGCGTACGCGCCGCCGCCCGCAGCTTCCCAGCGCTCGACCGAGGTATAGGCCTGCGGATCGTTTTCAATGATCTTCGTGACGTCATAGGGTCCGGACTGCGAGTGTTCGCCGTTCCAGAGAAAATAGAAGATGCCGACCTTCTTTTCGCTCTCGCCGGCGGATACGGCCTGCCGGCCGAGCGAATCCGTCGCAGCGAGCGAGCCGGTATCGGCAACGGTGACGTTTTTCGCCGGCAGCGAGAACGGAAAGACCGTTTTGAACACCAGAACGAAAATGAGATAAATATAAGTCAGAAACTGTACCATACGGATCCCTCCCGGACAGATTTTTCGCGGCGCACTTCCGCATTTTGTATAGTATAAATATACCATAACGTGTTCAAATTGTAAAGACGGCGATTGTAAAGAAAATAAGAATAATGCAAATCGGAAATATCGGCACGTTTTGTATTGTATTCCGGAACGGAATATGATATCATAAAGCAAAGGAGGCGTTCCCGATGAATATTTTTCTGAAGATCCTTTCGTGGTTTACCGCGATCATTCTTTCCATCACCGGCGTTTCGGGCGTAACGCTGAAGCAGCGGGCGCAGAATCTGCGCGTCACCGCGTACGTCGTCGTGAGAAGCGCGGCGGACGTCGGCACGCTCGATCCATCGCATTTCTCACAGCTTACCGATATGATCCTGATGGGCGCGGCGAGCTTCGACACCGAGGGGCGCGTGAATCTCTGCGGCGATTTCGCGGAGCTCATCGACGGTGTCAATGCGCTGACGGAGGGGCTCGATGTCAACTGTTATCTGAATATCCTCGGCCCCGGCGCGATCGAGGGCGCGACGTTTCAGGAGCAGATGTATTCCCAGGGCGAGCGGCACCGCGCGGCATTTGAAAGCGGCGTGCTCGAAGACAACATCAAGGCGGTGCTTGAGAAATACGGGCTCGACGGCGTCGCCTTCGACTATGAATTTCCGCTGGAGGATCTTCACAAGCAGGCGTTCGGCGATTTCCTTGTCTCGCTCGACGAAACGCTCGGCGACGGCTATAAGATCTGCGCGGCGCTTTCCGGCTGGAATGCGGGACTCCCGAAAGACGCGATCAAAGTGATCGACATTGCCGAAGTAATGTGCTACGACCTGTGGGACTATGACGGGAAGCACGCCACGATGAACGTGATGAAAGACGTGATGAAGCAGATGCGGGACCACGGCTATAAACGCGCGCAGCTGGACGCGGGGCTTCCGTTCTACGCAAGACCCACCACGGAGGACGCCTATTGGTATGACTATAAAGATTATTACGACAAAATTGACGGGGACGGGCTCGTCACGGATGAGAACACCGGTCTCGTCGCGTCCTTCAACACGCCCGAGGTTATCTATCAGAAAACGCAGTGGGCGATCCGAAACGGCTACGGCGGCGTGATGATCTGGAATTACGGCAACGACGTGCCCGCCGACAACGAAGCGTCTTTATTCAATCAGATCGCGCAGTCGAAAACAGACGCGCTGAACGGGAAAATAAGATAACCAAAACAATATGAAACACCGGCCGGATTTCCTGAAGCGGATTCAGGACTTCCGACCGGTATTTTTTGATGCGTGTAATATGAAATACTAATGCGCAACCGTGAGCGATCCGCGCACCTCGCAAGTCAGCGTCAGCGCCCCGTCCCGGAACGAGAACGGGATCTCTCTCCCGTCGCACAGAACGCGTGTCACGTTCTTAAGATACGGCAGCCGAAGGCGGGACAGGCACAGCGTGCCGGAGAAGACGGTCAACACGGTTTCCCGCGCACCCCGTTCATATTCTCCCCACGCGCCGCCGGCGAACCACGGCGCGCGGAAGTCGCCGGGCAGAACCGGATCAAAGCCCATTTCGCCGTCCGGCAGGTCGAACGCAAAGCCGGAGAAGATCGGCAGCAGCGCAAAGGCCGCCATGCTGCGGGCGTAGTTGTTTCCGCACTCAATCTCATTGAACGGATTGCGGTTGAAGCCCCGGTAACGGTCGCGCACGGAGGTGACGATCCGCATCCCCTCGTCGATCATGCCCTCCGAGATCATCAGCCCCGCCAGCGCGTATTCAAAGCCGTGCATCGTCTCCTGCGCGTAGGGGATCGGGATTGCGGGGGATGTAACGCCGTCGGGGAATGAGCAGATGACCGCGCCCGATTCGTCGTTGACGGCAAACAGACGGAAGGTGTTGTAATGCCTGCGCATATCGGGCAGAAAATTATGCTCGTATATGCTGCGCAGCGCGGTATGCAGATGCTTTTTGTCGTAGATCTCACCGACGCCGCAGAGATTCGCGTGCCACTGAGCAAGACACTGGTCAATCTCACAGCCTTCGCCGATCTGATATTTGATCTCGCCGGATTCCGCGTTCCAGTAGGTCCCTTGCGCGTCGGGATAAGGAGAAAGCAGACTTTCGTCCGTAAGGTCGATTTTCTGAAAGTACCACTTGCCGTTGAACAGATTTTCATCGCACCACGCTTTTCCTTTACGGAACAGCGCTTCGTATTCCTCGGCAGAATCCGCCTCGCCCATCCTGCGCGCCATTTCGGCGCCGCACTTCAGCGCGGCAAGATAAAATCCCTCAAGCCACGAGGACGGGCCGAACAGCTCCATATCGAGGGTGTGGTGCTGCCGTCCTTCCAGAACGCCGTCTTTATCCCGGTCCCAGCGGTCGGGGTTCTCTTCGCTCCAGGCGTATTCCAGCGACTTTTTCACCTGCGGCCAGATACCGCGCAGCCAGGCGTCGTCCCCGCAGAGCTTCCACTCGCGGTATGTCTTGAGCACGCCGCCCATCTGTCCGTCCGCGCAGGCGCGGAAGCCCCATTTCTCTTTGCCGAGCGGGAGCTGCAGGCGGAACGCCATGCGCCCGGAATCATCCTGATTGTATTTAAAATCCGTCTCGCGGACCGAGCGCTCCAGCTGCGGGAACAGGAAGCAGAGCGCGTATGCGTAATTCCAGACGTGGGTGCAGGTGCCCTCGCAGGAGCCGTGACGCTCCCAGACGCCCTCCCAGCCGTAGAATTCGCCGTTTTCCAGGCGCATCACCGTGGGACTTTTCAGCACGGAAACGGTGCTTGCCAGCGCTTCAACGGCATTCTCCGGAAGCGTCGAGCCGAAGATCGAATCGTGATAACGCATCGTCTCGCGCAGAAGTCGGTCCCAATTCGAAAGGGCGTATTTTGCCGCGTCGGCAGAATCCCTAAAAAACGATGCGTAATAGTTTTTCCAGATCACGTCGCGCTCTTCGCCGTCCGCGGTTTTTTCTTTATACGGGCTCCAGTAGTTATAACAGTTCGGCGCGTACCACGCGATGACGAACCGCGTCTTCACCGTCTCGCCGGGAGCGGCGGTCAGACGTACCGAAAGCGTGCCCGTGTCGTAATTGTCCGGCGAGTCGTAAGTTCTGTCCGTCAGTTCCGGCTGTTCGGTGAAATTGCGCCAGTAGCGCTCAAGACCGTCTTTCCAGCCGCCGCGATACCAGTATTCTTGCTTTGAAACGCGGCCCGCCGCGTCCGCCGCCAGCGTCATTTCACGGTATTCGGGGCTGTTTTCGGGATGTTTTGTCTGCCGCAGCACAAGATAACTTCCGCTTTCATTCTGACGGAACGCGTTGACGGAGCCTTCCGACGGGTTGCACAGCGAAGACGCGACAGAATACTCCATGGGATCGGGCGTCGGATTTGTCACGGAAATTTCAATGAAAGCAGCCGGGATGCCGGAATCCCGGTCGTTGAGGGGGATCAGCGGGTTCCAGCCGGTCAGGGCGACCCTGCCCGGGAACGTGTCGTCTTTGAATTCCACGGTCGCCACGGGAAATTCGCCTGTGAAGACCGCGTCGCGGAAATGCGGAAAGCCCTGCATCGATACGCTGCGTTTGCCGTCGCCGTAACCATGCGCGTAGGTGCCGCATAAAAACGTGTTGTCGTCGGCGCAGAGCACGCGCGCGTCGACCGTTTCGCCGCCGCGCACGGCCTTAATCGCAAAGTGGCTGAAGCCGTTGTCGCCGCCCTTGTTCGGCCGGTTGAAGATCTCCCAGTCGATCAGGCTGCCGTTGCCCGCAAGCCCGATACAGCCGGTGCCGATCCCGCCAAGGGGAAAGGAGATCTCCTTCAGAGATTCTTTTGTATAAACGGTTCTTTTATTCATCGTTATTTTTCACCTGAATCCGCAGCGCTTCGCCCGGCGCGATGGAGAGCGCGATCTTTCCGCCGGCGATCTCCGCGGTACCCGCCGGGTTGCAGCCGTCCGGCGTGATGCGGAACACGTCGGCTTTCGTGAACGCAGCGTCGGGGATCTCCCATTCGCCTGTTCTGCCGTTTTCGGAATACGCGATAAATACCGTATTTTCTTCATCGAGCGGCAGCAGCACGTCGCCGCCGTCCTTGAGAAGAGCGCCGTTTTTTGTGATTCTGCCGGCTTTGCCGTCGCTGACGACGCCGTCCGAGAGAAACACCGTATAATCGCCGTCCTCCTCGCGGTACGACCGGCGTTCGTGCCGGTTCAGGTAGAAATACGGCAGCTGCAGCGTGCAGAACTGACGAAGGAATTCCCCCGCCCAGTCTTTAGCTTCGACGCCGTGCATCATCCAGATATCCTCGCCGTGCATCGCGCCGTAAAAGACGTCGAGGAGTTTTTTGTCCGTCAGATGCCCGCTGTAGACAGCGGGCGGGATCTCCATACATTCGCGCATGCTCACCTGACTGGTCCACCACGTCGCGGGAATTTTACCCAGCGTACGGATCGGCACGTCCTCCCAGGGGATCTCGGTCATATCCTCGCCGGCGGAGGCGTACAACAGCTTGCGGTTCGGGTGCGTGACGGATTCATTTCTGAAATGCGCTTCGCGGTAGGTGTATTCGCTGGTCACGTCGACGCCCAGCTCCTGTAAATAGTCCAGCATTTTGTTTCTCGCGGCGTCCTGCTCCTCGAGATATGTTTTCGGATTCAGACTTTCGGCAATGCAGAAATTATCGATATGCAGCGTTCCGGCTTCCCGGACGGGGAAGAGTTCGCAGAAACAGTCGATGATGCGTCTGAATATCCCGCTGTCCCAGAGCTGCGGATAGGACGTTTTGTAGCAGTCTCTGCCGTTGAGCGTCTGAAGGACCACCGGTTTACCGCTCAGATCGTTGCAGAGCGCGTTTACCGCCGCAAGCTCGTCAAGGATCGGCGTCACTGCGACGGCGTCCGAGACGTTGACGTGGACGCTGATGACGGTATTGTGTTTTTTCGCCTCGTTGTAAAGCCATAAAAGACTCTCTCTGCCCGTGGCGTCGCAATCCCGTTTCAGCGCGTCGTTGACGGGCTCCATCACCGGATGGCAGTCGTCGTGACCGAGGCCCTGCCAGCCGACGAGATAGACGATCTTTTTAACGCCCTTCGTCATATTGTCGACGGCTTTCACGATCCGGAGAGCCTGCTCGAAGGTGATCAGTACCTTGCTGCGGCCGTGATCGAAATCCGGCCGTGCAAGAAACATCTTCATCCAGAGCGTCTTGCTGTAATCGTAATTCCACGTATACATGAAAATTTTCCTCTTTTCATCATTAATTAACTTATTATACAAACCGAGACGGCACAAATCCAGTATATTTATAAAAATAATCGCGATTTTTGAAAATTTTTGATAATTTATACAAAAATACCGTTAGCATGGTCTTGCGGTGCAGAAAATAATATGATAATATATATAAAAGATTATATTGAAATTATGCAGAAAGAGGATTCCTTATGATGAAGAAAGATAACCTTTCCGCCTCGAAAGCCCCGGTCAACGCGTTACCGTCGGATCAGGGGAAGAACGTTACAAAATTCGAATATGTCTGTCTGATCCTGGCGCGCGTCGGCGGCATGTTCGGCACAACGCTGACCGGCACGCTTGCCGCGGCGTTCCTGCATGAGTTGTATTTCGGTTCCGTCGGCGTCGGCGCGGATGAGATCGCAAAGATCCTTGCTGTGCAGACAACGCTCACCACAATTACGGGTATCGCGGTCGGTCTTGTCGCCAGCATCATCGTTCAGAAATGGAAAAGCCGCTGGGGCAGATACCGCCAGTGGTATATCATCTGTCTTGTGCCGATCTTTATCCTGACCGTCCTGTTCTTCTATGTTCCCGAGGGCTGGACCGTGCGGCAGATGACGATGTTCCGCTACGGCATCGCGCTCTGTCAGACGGTCTTCAACACCTTCAACAATTTCGGGCAGAACGTTTCGCAGGTCATTTCGCCGAACCCGAAGGAGAAAAAAGTCGTCGCGACCGTGTGGCAGCTCTCTTATTATATCGGCTACGGCGGCGCTTATCTGGGCACCTATATTTACGGCCTGTTCAGCGACGATAAAAACGCCATGTATATGACCCTTGCGATCGTCGCCGCCTGCGTCACCGCGTTCGGCAACCTGATGTGCGGTCTGTTCTGTAAGGAACGCATCGAACTGCCGAAAAAAGAAAAAGTCAAGATTTCAAAAGAACTGTTTTCGCTGTTCAAATACAGAAACTACCGCGCCTATCAGTATATGGCGTGGGCCAACAATTTCGCGGCGCTCGGCAAATTCAGCACGTATCTTGCCGCGATCACGGTCGGTTCCTCAAAGAACCTGCTGCTGACGCTCCCGACCGCGGTCGGAACAGTCGTCGGCAACGTGCTGACGGCGAAGCTTTCGAAAAAATACGAGCCGACGAAGCTGCTGAAATTCTGCGGACCGTATTCCATGATCTCCGCCGGGGTGCTGTTTCTGATCTGCTTTGTCGAAGCGAAATTCGGGCTGATGTTCTTCTCCGGGTGGAACAGCGTTTTCTTCTACGCGTTCTATTTCCTGTTCGGCGTCGGCATCGGCGTGCAGGAGCTTTCGAACTCTCACTTCAACGTGGAGTATTACGACTATCTCGAGTGGCAGATGGGCGACCGTATGGAGGCGATTCAGGGAATCGTCCCCGGATGGATCAATACGGGAATCAACACGCTGAAGGAAATCGCGATTCCGTTTATGATCGCCGCGGTCGGCTATCAGTCTTCCGCGGAGGGCAACCTTGTCAAGACCATGCAGGCGCAGCCCACCTACTTAAAAACCTGCCTGTGGCTGCTTGCGTTTCTGCTGTTCGGCTATGCGCTGAGCAATATGCTCAAGGCGATCATCCTCAAAACGCTCTACGATGTTGAAGGCGAGAAGAAAGAGCAGATGTACCGCGAGCTGGAAGAAATGCGCAAAGTACGCCGTGAAGAGAATGCATCGATTACGGAAAATGCTTGAGAATATCCGGTTGTTTCAAAACTTTACATAAATGCCGAACATATTTCAGCTTGAATTTGTATTAATAATCTGGTATAATCAGTTAAAAATGAATATGAAAGGGGAGTTGGATTTATATGCCGAAAATAACGCTGCCTGCCGAAATTGATAATATAGAGACGGCGACCGATTTTATTAACGGAATTCTGGATGAAGCCGATTGTTCGATGAAAGCTCAGGTACAGTTGGATATCGCGCTTGACGAAATGATGAGCAATGTGGCGAGGTACGCTTACACGTCGAATGTGGGCGACGTTACGGTATCGATTGAAATTCTTGACGATCCCCGACGCGCGGTGCTGACGCTGACTGACGAGGGAATACCATATGATCCGCTGCAGAAAGAGGATCCGGATATTACGCTTTCAGCGGAAGAAAGGAAGATCGGCGGACTTGGAATTTATATCGTAAAAAAATCCATGGATGACATGAGCTACGCTTTCGAAGACGGCAAGAATATTGTTACAATAATAAAGAATATCTGATGCGGAGGAAAATAAAATGACGATTAAAAAAGAATTTGAAAACGGTATTCTTACAATTTACCCGGAGGGTAAAATAGACACATCTACGGCCCCAGAGGCTGAAATCGAGCTGAAAGATGACGTTGCGGCAGCCCGAAAGCTCGTGATAGATCTAACGGATTTGGAATATCTTTCTTCAGCCGGTCTTCGTTTGCTGCTCAGACTAAATAAAACGATGGCAGCAAAAGACGGAATGATCGTAAAGAATGTGAATGACAGTATTATGGAAATCATTGAAATAACAGGGTTTACTTCAATTTTACAGATCGAAGAATAAAAAACCGAAAAATCCGCCTGCCGCGAAGCAGACGGATTTCTCTTTTGTCTATTTGATTGTTTTAGATATCAATTATGTCATTCTGTAGTTGTTTGCAAACTCGCGATCCCACGTCTCTTCGATCCCTGCGCGCCAATTCATCGCAAGAGAGGTCAACTCCCTGCAAAGCTCGGGCATTGCATCGGCAAGATTGTTCTTCTCGCCGGGATCGACGCTCAGATCAGCAAGAAAAACAGGCGCGCGCGGCGACTCTCCCTCCTCAAGCCTGCCGTTCAGAACAAGCTTGTAATTGCCGCGCCGCACGGCGGTCTGATCCTCCATCTCCCAAAAGAGACAGTCATGCGAAGCGACCTCGTCGTTTAAAAGCTTTTTCAGAATACTCATTCCGTCAAGTTCATAGTTGTTCACATCGCCGCCGCACGCCTCGAGAACCGTGGGGAAAATATCGGTCGCGATAAACGGATCGTCAAGCACCCGCGGGGAGATCTTATCGCCCCACGAAAGCAGCGCGGGCACGCGGACGCCGCCCTCAAACAGACTGAATTTGTGTCCCGAGAAAATGCCTGCGGTTCCGCCGTAATAGGGATCTTCGGTTCCGTCAAGCCAATTGCGGCTCTCCCGCGACGGACCGTTGTCGCTCTGGAAATAAAGAATCGTGCCGTCGGCAAGCCCGAGCTTTTCCAATGTTTGTATGATCTCGCCGACGCCGTCGTCGACCGCGCTGAGCATCGCCGCCATAATCCGCCTGTCCCACGGCAGAGACGGGAAGCGATCAAGGTATTTTTGCGGCGCATGCATGGGGTAGTGCGGCGCGTTATAGGCGACATAGAGAAAAAACGGCTCGCTCCTGTGTCTTTGAATAAAATCGACGCTTTTTTCGGTGATGCGCTCGGTCAGATATTCGCCGTTCGCCCAGACCTCGGTTTCGTTTTCCCAGAGATCGTGCGTGGGGTTGAAGCCGCCGTCGGACATGCCATAATAAAAGATGTGCGAATAATAGTCGAGGCAGCCAGCGAGAAAACCGCTGAACTCGTCGAAGCCGTTGGCGTTCGGGCGGTATTCCGGCTTGAGTCCCAGATGCCATTTGCCGCAGATCCCTGTCGCATAGCCCTCTTTTTTCAGCGCCGTCGCAAGCGTCGGGACAGCGGGCGTCAGACCGCTTGCCTTGCGGTGACCTGCGAGAATCGCCCGCACGCCCGCGTTGCCGGGATATCTGCCCGTCAGAAGTCCTGCGCGGGACGGCGAACAAACAGGCGAAGCGGCGTACATCGAGGTAAAGCGTGCGCCTTTTGCAGCAAGCCCGTCGAGATTCGGCGTTTTCAGATCGGAAGCGCCCATACAGCCGAGATCCCCGTAGCCCTGATCGTCAGTCAGAATGATAATGACATTCGGCTTTTTCATTTATTCACATCCTGATAGTTGAAATTTGTTTCTGCTTTTATTATACTAATAGAAATAAACATGTCAAGGAAAAAGAACAATGAAACGCCTAACTTTACTTGTAAAACCTGCCGCCGGGCTCTGTAACATGAATTGCGGATATTGCTTTTACCGCGCGGCAAGCGATAGCAGAAAGAATGAAGTAATGAGCAGCGAAACCGTTGATGAACTGATCCGGAAGATAGCGGCGTTCGGACCTGCAAAGTTAGCCGTACTGTTTCAGGGCGGCGAGCCGACGCTTGCGGGGCTCGGTTTTTTTCAAAACTTTGTATGTAGAGTGAAGGAAAGCGTCTTGTGTCCCGTCAGCTTTTCCCTGCAGACGAACGGCGTTCTGATCGACGACTCGTGGGCGGCTTTTTTCAGGAAACATAACTTCCTGATCGGCGTTTCCCTGGACGGGAACCGCAGGATCAACGACCGTTACCGTCGTGATAAGTACGGCGTTAGCGTACTTCCGCAGGTGTTATCCGCAATTTCGGTCCTAAGGAAGCACAGAGTTCATTTTAATATCTTATCCGTGATCGACGATGAAAACGCAGCGGACATTGAATCGACCTGGAAGTATTTCAAAAAGCACGGCTTCCGTTTTCTGCAGTTTATCCCGTATGTTGACGACGTTCCCGGCGTTACGCTGTCTCCCGAAAAGTATGAGGATTTTCTGAAGAAAAGCTTTGACCTGTGGTATGGGGAGCTTCTGCGTGAAGAATATGTCTCCGTACGTCATATCGATAATTACGTCGGCGTGCTGATGGGGAGATCACCCGAGAGCTGCGCGATGTGCGGCGTCTGCGGCAGCTACTTCGTCGTGGAAGCGAACGGCGATATATTCCCCTGTGATTTTTACTGCAAAGATGAAGACCGGCTCGGCAGCGTCTATGACGATCAGCCGTTTGCGGAGAACGAAAAACAGCGGCGCTTTGTCGAAGAATCGAAAATCATTCACGAACAATGTGAAAAATGCAGATACTATGTGCTCTGCCGCGGCGGCTGCAAACGCAACCGGACGGACGGCTTTACAAAGAATAAATACTGCGAGGCATATTACGGCTTTTTTGAATATGCCGCGGAAAGAATGGAAAGGGCGGCGGAGGTTTTTCTGCATGGGTAATATGACGGATTCAAAAATCCATATCGCTTTCGGGTTCCATGTCAATTGTTATCACTCCTATCGCGGTGATACAAACGACGCGGCAGGCTTCGGTTCCGACCTTCGGATCATCCGCGGGATCATCCGGACGCTGGACGGGCTGAATGACGCGGGGGTCCCAGTGAAGGGGACGTGGGACAGTGAGAATTTTTTCTCACTTGAGCAGATCCTGCCGCGGTACGCGCCAGATATTCTTGCGGGGATGCAGCGGCGCGTGAAGGAGCATGGCGACGAAAACATCATAATGGGATATTCCAACGGGGCGCTCGGCGCGATGCAGGAAGACGAGCTCACGGCGTCCGTGGAGCTTGCCGTTACCAATCCGAAGGGCTCGGGGCTTTGCGATCTGTTTGGTACGTGCGAGAGGATCGTGCGCCCGCAGGAGGTCATGTTTACGCCCTCACAGGCGCATACATATAATAAGCTCGGAGTCAGGGCGTTGTGCCTTTATTATTCGTGCGTGCCGTTCGATGCCTTCAGAACGCTCATCCCCCCGCTGGACGATGAGAAAGCGTTCAACCCGCTTTCTTTTTCATACCGCGGGGAAGAGCTGACAGTGATCCCTACGTATTCCAACGCCGACGTCTGCGACGCGGGCTGCCTGCGTGCGTGGGTAAAGGATCTGCGCAGGAAACAGCTTGACGGCAGGATCCGGAAGGACCTGTTTCTGTTTATCAATATGGACGCGGACGCGATCTTCTGGGAGAGCCTGAATCTGCCCGTGGTGAAGAACCGCATTGCAAACACCGACGGGATCCGTGGGCTTGTTCGTGAGGTCGCGGATCTGGATTACGTTGTGTTCGACACGCCGGGCGGTTATCTTGAAAACCACCCGCCCGTCGGAACGATCAGCTTTACGCAGGACACCGCGGACGGCAATTTCACCGGTTACGCCTCCTGGGCGGAAAAACCGTACAACCGCAAGATCTGGACCGCGATCGAACGCAGCAGGACGGCGGCGAGGGTCCGCCGGGACGACGCGGATTTTCTGAACCGCGTCAGGCTGCTCTCGACCACGCATTTCGGACTTGCGACGCCGGTGCTGAATATCCAAAGAGAGCAAACCGCTGACGCGCTGGCGCAAAAGCTACGGGAAGCCGCCCTGCGGACGGACGGCTCGCTTGTGATCCGCAACGCGTCCGGCGCCGCGCTGCAGTGCGTTCAGCTTGCCTGCAATACAAATAAAGCGCTTGCGATCCGCGCCGAAGGGCTTGAAAAATATACGGTTCTGCCGATGGGCGGCGACAGCGTATTTTTATTGCTGCGGTTCTCGGAGATCAAAGATGAATACAGAATCGAGTCGGAGGAAAAAGAAACCGGCTCCTGCGCGCGGGAGCGCTTTCACCGGCTCGAAAGCGGGGGCGCGGCGCTGGAATTCGGTCCGGACGGGCGCATCCTGCGCTTTACCTGTCAGGGGCAGACGATCGGCAGGGAAGATTTCCTTCGATCTTATCTGACCTACGGCGGGAAACGGTATGAATTTACGTCGGACGGCGCGGAGAGCGGCGCGCTTACCGGCGGAAGGTATATCCGCGTGCGCGGCAGGATCCTTCTGCCGAACGCGGAACGGCAGGGCGAATATTCGTTTACCTTTTTTACCTCCGAAGCGGCGGAGGGGATTTTTGCGCTCACAGACGTGCGGTATCCCTATACGCCGGAGCACGACGCGATCTCCACGGAGAATTCCTCGCTCGGGCGGTATACCGATATGCGCTGGCAGGAGGCGGCGCCGTTTTGCCTTTCGTTCGGAAACGACGGACCGGTTTCGGTCGTCAAACGTAATTTTGAGGGGGATATTTCCTCCTTCCGTACGGCTTCCTACGCGGAAGCGGACGCGAAAAACCGCACGCTGGATTCCTTTAACAACCAGCTCACGGCAGGGCTCGTCGGGCTGACGGACGGCAAAAAGGGTCTGCTGCTCGGCAGCGCGCGCTGCGTACTTTCCTCCATGGCCTACTGTCCGATGCGTCTGGAGCGCGGAGGAAGGGTAAAAATGAACCCCTTCGGCACGTTCCACGGCAGGCAGCGTCATCATCCCAACCGCTCAGGGGACCGCATCCCGCTGACGTATACGCTGATCGCGCCGCAGGGAAAAAGCCTTGCGCCGTCGTATAACGGCAGCCGCGAACGCGCCGTGCTGTGTCTGCTTCCCTTTGTCGGCGATCTGCCGGACGACGGGCGGCTGCAGGACCTGCTCGCCTTTGCCGACGGCGCTTACGTTACGGGCAAAGACAGATTCCTTTCGCCTTTCGATGGGGAAAACGTGTGGCTCCGCGGCGCGGAAAAACAGCGCGCGACGGGCAGGGTCCGCTCGCCGCTGCTGGGCGGCGTCAAAGGGAATTTCGGCAGATTTGTTTTCCGCGGCGCGCGGGCAATCGCCTATATTGTCCAGCGGCAGCGCGGGGCGAAATGAAAATTTGATGTGACCGATCAAGATAAGACAAATATGTACAGATAAAACAGAGAAAACAGAAGGGCGGGTATTTCATGGATCTGATAGTCAACGGCGTTCGGCTTTATTATGAGAAGACGGGCGCGGGCAGACCGCTTGTGATGGTCCACTGCAACAGCATGGATCACAAGATCTTCCGGCGTGCGGTGAAAAAGCTTTCCCGTCGTTTTTGCGTATACTGCCCGGATTCGCGCGACCACGGCAGGAGCGAAAAGGTAAAGACGCTGCATTATACGGATATGGCGGAGGATATGTACGCGTTCATTACGTCGCTCGGGCTCGAAAAGCCGGTTTTCTACGGCTTTTCCGACGGCGGGATCATCGGTCTGCTGCTTGCGTCGGCTTATCCTGAGCTTCTTTCCGCGCTGATCGTCAGCGGCGCGAGCCTGAATCCCGACAGCACAAAGGACCTGCCGATGCGGTTCTTTAAACTGTGGAGCCATGTGGACCGCAGCGATAAAATGCGGATTATGATGCGCGAGCCGGATATCACGGACGATATTCTGAAACGGATCGTCGTGCCGACTTTCGTTACCGCGGGGGAGAGGGACGTTATCAAACTGTCCCATACAAAACATATCGCCGAGTCGATCCCCGGAGCAAAGCTGAAAATCTTTCAGAAAACTGGGCATGCCGGGTATATCGTCAACAGCGATAAAATTGCAGATTATATTCTGTCAGTCATTCCGTCGTCTTTATAATACTTTCAATTTCAGAGGCCTGCGAGGCGGAATGCGTTTGTATTCAACATCGGGATATCCGATGATCATACAGGTAACGGGCTTATGTCCCTTCGGCAAACAGAGCTGCGCCTTGATTTTCGGGTTAATAACAGCGCAGCCGCAGAAAAAGCCGCTGTAAATAACGCCGAGTCCGAGACTGTTGGCGGTAAGCTCCATATAAGCGCTCGCAAGACTTGCGTTCACTTTGTCGTGTCCCGATACAACAATAACGAGAGGCGCGCCTTTAAAGAAAAATGTGTCGCTGATATCCGCGTTCTGAAGCCTGTTTGAGAATTTTCTGCCTATTTTGACTCCCGTTCTGAATAACTTAACGCATTCCCGCTCGATCTCTTCCTGTTTCTTCGAAAGTACTGTAAAAGCGACATTCTGCGAATTCGCTCCCGTAGGCGCGTATCTTCCTGCTTCGAGAATCTTATCGATTTTTTCCTGCTCGACCGGAATGTTTTTAAACTGCCTTACGCTTCTGCGACTTTTTATCGCCCGCAGAAATACGTCGCCGTCTATATTGCTCATCGGCGTTATTTCGGAACAGCCTGTTTTATCATAACCCGGCATATCAATCGCTCCGACCGGGCATATCGCGTAGCAATGCCCACATTCGATGCACCCGTTCTCCGCCTTGGCTTTACCGTTTTCGATTCGCAGAGCGAACGCAACGCAGTCTTTTACGCATTTTCCGCACCCGATACAACTTAAAGAATCAATTGAGATTTCATTCATTTTCTTTCTCCCCGTTCTTATTTTTTAATTTGAGCTCACAGAGCATCGCACTTCCGATGATCATAACCGCGCCGACAATATTCGGAAAACTCAGCGGTTCTTTTAACAGCAAGGCTGAAAACAAAACTGCGGAAACGGGGTCGATATAACTCAATACCGCGATTGTCTGCACCTGCAATCCCTCCATGCAGCCGAAATACATCGTATAGGCAATTCCGGTGTGTACGATTCCGAGAATGATCAGCAGCGCGGCAGAGGTCAGACTGAAGTCATCACAGGCAAAACCGTTTGTCATAAAAATGTAAGGAAGCATAACGATACCGGCAGACAATAATAAAACAGTCGTTCTTTGATATGCGTCGATCCCGGGCGTCTTTTTGTTCATTATAACAACGGCGGAATAAAAAAATGCCGCGCTCAATCCGAGAATTATTCCCCGGAAATTACCGTTTCCGCCGTTTTCTCCGACAACGCCCGACACCAGAACCATTCCGATGATCGATATCACGGCGCACATGGATTTTTTTACCGTAAGTCGTTCCTTGAAAACGAGAGGCGATAAAAGAATGACAACGGTCGGTTCCATGTAGTAACAGAGAGTGGCAATTGCGACGGTGGTATGATTGTAAGCTTCAAATAGAAGAATCCAGTTGATCCCGATCATTGCCCCCGTAATAATAAGCCTAATATAATCACGAGACGACAGTTTTGTTACATTGTTTCTTTTTCTGAGTTTAACGAAAATAAAAAGGAATAAACCGCCGAGTATGCCGCGAGAAAAGGCCAGCATGGCGGAGGGAAAAGGCAGGTTTCTTCTCAATACGCCGATCGTGCCGAATATCAGCATTGAGGAGATAAACATCCCGATTGATTTGCGATTGTTCGTTTTAAATGTCAAATTCTCATCTCCGGGAAAACGATATCTGAAAAACCGATGCGAAACATGTATCTCTTACAAGTCAGAGTTTGGAAAATCATTCTTTATTTTAACTTATCGGAATATAATTATCAATAGACAATCGAAACGGAATCTGATAGAATTGATATGATTGAAATCCGGTAAAACATGTGTTACAATAAAATAAATTGCGGAAGAGAATAACAAGAATGACGGAGTTAAAGAATAAGGACTTCTTTTCGGAGTCGATAAAAGAAGAGAAAATAACATTTGCCTCAAAGGCAAACAATCATAAATCCATACTTGTATATCAGGATGAACTGTATTCTCTCGGTCTTGAAAACGGCAAGCCGTATCTTGATGTCGACGGTAAAAAGCTTATGTTTTCCTGTCACCCTTACGAGCCGTGTCTCTATATCACGGATGAGAACGGCTTCCTGACTGCTGTACATAACGCTTTTGACCCGAACTACGTAATTGAAGCGTTTTTCAACGGAGAAAAAATAACCTCGATTTCGGGAAGAAATTATGACGCGAAAGATTTCTGCATCATGGTCGAATACGCGTCTCATATGGGCAACACAGATATTTCATACGCGGAAAAAGTGTTTGTCGGCAGCGCGAAAAATGAATTGAGATCTGAAAACGCTGCAAGTCATGATTTATTTGAGTCGGATGACCCGTTTTATTTGCTGATCGATGATTATCCGGATCTCGTCGTGGATTATTGTATTGTGAAAAACGATCGGGAATATCGCGGCTATTCGTCTCACAGACGCGCGCTCGCGTACGCCTGTTTAAAACTGTTTCCGTTTGAGGAAGATGAGCAGGGCTGGTCTTACGACGTTGAAAAAGCGAAAGCCGAAAAAATCAGTGCCGATGAATTTTTTAGTGTTGTCAGACAAAATAATAAACCGACTTATCGTCGGGCGTTTTTATTCCCTCCGTATGAGATCGATTATACCGAAGAAGATTTCGAGAAGATTAATAAAGCGCTGTTTCCGAACGGAACAGACTGTCTTGAAGTATATGAATGGACGACGGATTGGTCTGACTATTTTTACGACGAACATAATTGGCGAGGCTCTATGTGCGTTAGCGTATACGACAGATGTTTTGACCGGTTTGTAATCATATGCGCTTCGCCGATGGATTAAATTGAAAGAGAATGAACAAGAAACATTAAATATAAGGTAACGATATTAAAATACGGTTTTGCCTTGAGAGTCAGGAGATAAAATGAAGATAATATGCAGCAAAAAACAAATCGTCGGCTATGCAGACAGAAAAATTTTAGGTCATTTCCTCGAGCATTTTCATCGGCAGATTTACGGCGGCGTCTTTGATCCCGCTTCGAAATTTGCAGATGAAGACGGCTTTCGCGAAGATGTTACCGAAGCGTTGAAGCGTATCAAAACACCCGTGATCCGCTGGCCAGGCGGATGCTACGTTTCCGCGTATCATTGGAAACACGGCGTTGGCAAAGAAAGAATTCCCGATTATGACAAAGCCTGGCGAGTTGAGGAGTCACATCGGTTCGGAACGGATGAATTTGTGAAGCTTTGCCGCAAAATCGGCTGTGAGCCGTATATTTGTACCAATGCCGGCACGGGAAACGCCGAGGAAATGAGCGATTGGGTAGAATATTGCAATTTAGGTGAAATGGGACGTTTCGCAAAACAGCGGATCGCCAACGGCTTTCCCGAACCGCATAAAATACGGTATTGGAGCATCGGCAACGAGAATTGGGGCGGACACGAAATCGGCGCAAAGGACGCTGCGGAATGGGGAAAGCTCGTGCGGGAATCGGCAAAAATGATGCTTCGTGTAGATCCGACGATCGAGCTTTCCGCCGCGTCTATTCCGGATCTGGATTGGAATCTGAATCTTCTTCGGGAAGCAGGAAAATACCTGGACTGGATCTCTATACACGGATACTGGGGTAATACCGAGAATGGCTTGATTCCCGAAGATTATAATTCCGTTATTCTTCATACCGGCGAAGATATATCAGGTTCTGTTAATCGCGTCAGAGCTTATCTGAAGGCGCTGGGACTTGAAAAGAAAATAAAAATCGCCTATGATGAATGGAATCTGCGCGGATGGTGGCATCCGAATACAATCGATATCTCAAACCGTAAAATTCAACGCAGAGAGGACGATACCTTTTACCGTGAAAAAGTGATCGCCGAACGAGACAAGAACGATATAAATTCAATTTACACTATGGCGGACGCCGTGTTTTCAGCTTCATTCCTCAATACATGTCTTGGGAATTGCGATCTTGTGCAAATGGCGTGTTTTTCTCCGATCGTAAATACCCGGGGCGCGATCTTTACCTATCCGGACGGTATCGTATTGCGGCCGCAGTATTTTGTGTTTGAGCTTTATGCGAATTATCTGAAGAATACGGTTCTCGATCTCTGGAAAGAAGACGTACCGAAAGTCAGCGGAAATGTCAGCAACGAAGGTAAAACGGTAGATATTATAGATATGATCATGACTTTTGACGGCAAAGAATATGCCGCGGCAGCGATCAACAAGGATCCGGAAAAAGAACAGAGAATTGATATCCGGTTTTTTGACGACATGCCGCGTGAGATGCGGATACACACGCTGAACGGGCCGTCCTGTAACGCATACAATGACGTCGGCAAAACGCAGGTAGGCGTGACCGTGTCGGAATGGACTGTCTTTCAGGGAACGATCGACCTGCCGGCGCATTCTGTCAATATAGTCGAAATACGATAATAAAGAATAACCGCACAAAACGCCGGGAATTTGTGCGGTTATTTCTTTATTTTTCCGGTATGATCTCAATCATGTCGATCTCGCATTCGGGAAGATCCTGCGACTGAGATATTTCAAATATAAGCGGATATTCTCCGTTTTCAATACGTACCCGAAGCGTATGTAGCCTGAGTTGATCGCTTGCCGGAAAAGACGCTTCGAACGAAAAATCTGTGTCGAGAGAAACGCGTAATGTGAATTCCTGTTTTGATCGATAACGAACAGTGATCATGTAATTGTCGTCACGGAACAGGATCGGACTGAAGCGGAAGCCCGCGCCTTCGCGCAGACCGACACAGGGAAAACGTCCGTCCTCTGTCTGCGTTACGAAAGCGCCTCCGAATAACTTACAGGCATTGACCGGCGAGTTTATATGCTCGGGAAGAAGCGTTTCAATAAAGCCGTTCGTCGAGGGTGTCGTCTTGTTGATCAGGCAATTCCGGGCGTCAACTATCAGCTTTTCCGCGCGCGCTCGTCTGGAAAAAGCGGAATTATTTGACGATGCGTGATAAAACACGAACCAGCAATTACCTGATTGTATCACGGAGCCGTGATTGTTCCAGGTCGCGGGATCGCATCCGTCGTTGTCGATGATCGTTCCCCTGCGTTCATATACGCCGTAAGGCGTGTCGCTGACAGCGTAATCAAGTTTCGTGGGGCGGCTGCCGTTGTTCGGAAAATCGTCCGTATACTCGGAGGCGTAAATAAGACAGTAATTTCCGCCGATTTTTCTTAGTGAGGAACCTTCGTGAAATCCCTCTCTGCCGGGCGCGTTGGAAAGAACGTCAGTATGAACGGTTTCGGGTTTCAGACTGCAGAGATCCTCATTTAATTCCGCAACGTTCAGGTGAAATTGTCCCCAAGTGTAATAAATATGTCCGTCGTCCTCGAGAACGGAAGGATCGATACCCGTGATCGGCTCGCCGTCCGACGTGATCTGCCGCGCGTTTTTGAAAGGGCCTTCGGGGCGATCGCTTTCCGCAACGCCTTCCGTTCCGTCTGAAAGACAAAAATACAGATAATACCTTCCTTTATAGAACAGGGCGTCAGGCGCGTATAGAGACGCGTTTGACCAGGGGACTTCATCCGTTGTAAAGCTGACGCCGTGATCTGTCCAATTGCTGAAATCGGTAACCGGGCAGGAAAACACGTGATATTGATTACAGCAGTATCCTCTGTTGAATAGGTCGAAGGATCCGTAGAGATATAGTCTGTCGCCGAAAACTTTCGGCTCGCCGTCGGGAACATAAGTCGAAAAAGGAAGAAAAGGATTCAGGCCTTTCGTTTGCTTCATTGATGCTCACCTTTTTTATGCTCAATAATATCATATTATGAAAATAGTATTACGCCGTGTCCAACAAATGTCCAACAAATTTTCAGTCTTAGGGCAACACCGCACAAATACGAATGCGCGTCTTGCTTGATCTTTGTTCCGTCATATTGCACATCTTCTCCTTGCCAACCGTCAGGTTGCCTGCGGAGAATCTGTACAATCTGACGAAAAAATCTACTGCGC
>JAFRPB010000031.1 GCA_017429345.1 Clostridia bacterium
AACCTTGTCAGACAAATGCCAAATAAAATGTTAACTAAAACTTTCTTATGAGTATCTGCCTGCGCCCGGTCCTGTTTTTTTAATCCGGACGGAAAGTTTTATTTGCATTTTCCCGGGAGCCGTGATAGAATAAAATTATAATACACAAAGGAGCGTTTTTATGCAAACCGGAAAAATGATCTTATCCGTCCTGTTGTCTGTTCTGCTGGTCGCGCTGACGGCGCCGTTGGCGTTTGCGGACGATCCGACGGTCAAAACCGTTTCCTATATTGACGATAACGGCAAAGCGCAGACGGCTCTGGCCACCGTTCTTGTGCCCGGCGCTCAGGTCTACGGCGCGGCAGGCGAGACCAACTGGTACGTGATCGAGGGCACGTACAGCGGCGGCGACGTCGTCCAGACCCTTGACGCGGCGTCCAATATCATTATCGCCGACGACGCCGACTGGACGATGACCAATACGGGCACCTTCAATATCTTTAACGTCAACGGTTCGCTGAATCTGTACGCTCAGAAGAACGGCGCCGGTAAGCTGACGCTCTCGAACCGTATCGCCTCGACGGCGGCGGATACCGCGATCCGCGGCGGCAATATCACGGCGCCGGCGATCATGGCAAGTACGAGCGGCGGCACGGTCTCGGTCAGCGGCGGCGTCATCCGTACCGATGCGTTTTACTGCAAGAATATGACCGTCTCCGGCGGCGAGATCCATACCCAGTCAACGATGGGCTGCTACGGCAATCTTACCGTCAGCGGCGGCGAGCTCGAGGTCCTGCAGCCGAACGGCGGCTCCATGGCGTTGATATGCCAGGGCGATCTGCTGATCACCGGCGGCAAAATAACGTCAGACGGCATGTACGGCCTTTATTCGAGCGGCGGCAGCCTCACGATCACCGGCGGCGAAGTGATCGCCACCGGCAGAAGCATGGGCATTTCCGGCAGTAAAGGCATCTGTATTTCCGGCGGCTCGGTCACGGCGACCGGCACGAATTCGATGGGCCTGTTCTCCGGCGGTCCGATCGAGATCACCGGCGGTACGCTCAGCGCGTCGGGCGGCGTGTTCGGCGTATATCCGAGTGCCCAAGACGCGGTCGTGACCCTCGGCGCCGACGCGCCGGACAGCAGCTATACGTTCAGCAGCTTTCTTCCGGGATGCGCGGTCGCCGTCAAGGAAGGTCAGACGCTGACCGACGGTGAAAACGATTACAGCGGCGCTCTGACCGAAGATCAGGTCGCGGCGCTCGCCGGAAAAACGCTGACCTGCAAACACGTCTATGACGACCAGAGCTGGACGTATTACGACGGCAGCCGGCATATGCGCGTTTGTGAGATCTGCGGCGCGCCGGAGTATGAAGCGCACGACGTGATCGTGAAGGGCGCGGGCGACGCGACCTGCGGCGACGAAGGTTACACCGGCGACGAATTCTGCTCCGTCTGCGGTCAGCGCCTGTCCGAGGGCGAGATCATCCCCCCGACCGGCAATCACGTGACCGAGCTCGTGGGCGCAAAAGAAGCCACCGCGACCGAAGACGGCTACACCGGCGATACGGTCTGCACCGTCTGCGGCGCGACGGTCGCCGAGGGAGAGATCATCCCCGCGACCGGTACGGACGAACCGGATACGCCCGATACTCCGGACGAACCCGACGAGCCGACGACAGGCGCGAAGTCCCACGGCGAATACTGCGTGTGCGACGGCATTACGGGCGACGGTCTGTTTGCGGGCGTTCTGCGCCTGTTCTGCGCGATCCGCTGCTTCTTCCTGTCGATGCGCGATGCGCTCGACGTATAATTATTAAGAAAAAAGCGGGGCGGTGAGCTCCGCTTTTTTGCGTGCTGCGTTCCCGCCACCAACAAAAAGAGGCCAGCAGCCGGAAACACACTGCCGGTAGCGCGGCAGACCCCTGCCGCGGGGGAGATGTGTAATATCCTTGCGGCACAGTGTGCCGCGCTACCTGATCACCGGAAACTGCCGGCAACCGTGAAATCGTGAGAGTTTCCGCAGAAAAGTTGAGGTGTTTACAATGCGCATATCCGGAAAAATACCGGCCGCGCTGGTTTTATTTCTGATGATCCTCGGCGTCCTCGCCGGTATTCCGGTCCCGGCGGCCGCGTCGTCCGATCACGCCGATCCGCCGACAAGGACCGTCGGTGAATACGTAAGCGCCGACGCGCTGGATCACGTGACCGTCCGCATCCGGCCCCACGGTTCGCCGAATACCGTCTGCATCAACAAGGACGGCTCCGACGGGCAGAACACGGCGCATCTTTATTATCTCGGGCATTCGTCCCGCCTGTTCCTGCAAAAGGCCGAAGACGACTCCTTTACGATCTCCTTTTACGCAAATGAGACCGACAATAACCCGAGAACGACCGGGAATTATCTGCTGACTGCCGAGGAAGATGCGGAGGGCGGCGCGGTGCATATCGAAGAAATGCATTCCGGCGGCGACGCCGGGCGCGCTTACTGGAAGCTGATCCCGCAGAAGGACGGAAGCTATCAGATCTATAACCGGAAGTTCGATAAATACTGGTCGCTCGAGAACGTCGGCGAGCCCAATCAGAACGAGAACCGGATCAGAATAAGGGCAAAGGCCATGACCTGGGATATCGAGATCGTTTCGACAAAGTTCTATTTTGATTCGGCGCAGGGGCAGGAGCTCGTTTCGATCGAACAGGCAAAGCGCTACGATTCCTATAATATCCCGTATAATAACAAAGCGTATTATATACCGGACACGTTTGAGAAAGTGACCTCCCTTGACTGGATGAGCGCGCTTCCCGACGCGGCAAAGCTTTCCGATCTCAATATCCCCGGTACGCACGACGTGGCGACGGTCAACGTGACCGACGCGACGACGAAGCAGTGTCAGCATCTGTATATCGACGATCTGCTTAAGGCAGGCGTGAGACATTTCGATCTGCGGTTCAAATCCGAAGGCCCCGGGGCGGATCAGATCCGTCTCGTTCACGCTTCGAACGCCTGCAGGGACAGAACGGGCGGCAATCTCACCATGTCGACCGTAATGGAATGGGTCACGGAATTCCTCGCGGATCACCCCGGCGAGTGCCTGATCTTCCAGATCATGGAGGACAGGGGAGACGGGGACTGGAATCTTTATAACTACCTGAAAAATTTAGCTTCGCAGCCGGACAGTATCATCTGGTCCGGCGCCGGGATGCCCACGCTCGCAGACCTGCGCGGCAAGATCTATATCGTCAGCAGGTTAAAGCACGAGGATCTGATGAAGAGCGGCCACGCCGTGGAGGCCTCTTCGGAAGACCTTTACAAATTGAACGGTTCCGACTGCTGGGCGCTTGACGTGCGCGAGATCTATCACGAATCCGACGACGGATACCCCGCCTACGGCGACACGATCAACGGCGTTCAGATCTGGGTGCAGGACGACTGGTCGAATACCGGCGAGGAAAAATGGGAGATCGTGAAGAAAAGCCTGAAGCCCGTTCTGGGCAGGAATTACGTCGGCAAAATACAATCCGCCGCAAAAGCCGCCGGCGAAGACGCCCTCTGCCTGATCTACACCAGCTGCTCCAAGGGGATCGAACATACGCCTCTGGATAACGCAAGGGAAGTGCATCAGAAGCTCTTTGCCGCGGGTTGGTATGATTCGAAGACCGCCACCGGCGTCCTCTGCAATAACTTCATCGACGGGCATTTCAGTCAGCTGATCTGGAGCTCCAACTTCCGCAGAACCGGCGGAAAGATCCGTGTCGGCGCTTACTCTGACGGCGCGCATTCCTCCTCCGGCAGGGTTATCGTCCTTGCCTCGGCAGGCGGCGGTTCTGCGCTTGCCGTCATCGCTGCGGCGGTCATTTATAAGCGTAAGAAGAAGCAGAAACAGTAAAACGAACGGTTTTTTATGCGGCGTAACACTGCCGGATCGGGCGGCGCCGCTTGATGGATCATTGTAAGACAAACATCACAGGAGGTTTTTTGTATGACATCCGTTCTCGGTATCTTCCGCCGCATTCTGGCGACCCTGTTATCCGTGTTGTTCGTGCTTTTTACGGCGCGCTTCAAACCGGCGACCATCGAGCCGCTGGACAAAGAGAATCTGAAGATGGAGCTGGCGCTGATCGCGGACGCGCACACGGAGGGCAACAATCAGACCCGTTTTGAGGTCAATTCCACCTGCTTCAAAAATCTGGAGGGCGGGAAGGATACGATCGACGCTTTGATCCTGCTGGGCGACAATACGATGAACGGACAGGACGGAGAGTACCTGTTCTTCTACGGCATGATGGAGCGCGTGAACCCGATCAGGCCCTATTATCCCATCGTCGGGAACCACGATCTTGACAACGACGACCCCGAAAAGCGCGATAAAAAGGCCGCCCTTACGCTGCAGTATCTGCAGACTTTCGTGGATCCCGAAATCGATCAGCTTTATTATTCCGAGACCGTGAAAGGCTATCGGCTGATCTTCCTCGCGGCGCCGCAGACGGACGAATCCTCCGGCAGACGCCTCTCCGAAGCGCAGCTCGACTGGTTCGAGGCGGAGCTGGACGCCGCCGCGGAAACCGGACTGCCGATCTTCGTTTTCAACCATTTCCCGTATTATTACATGGACGATACCTGCCGCGACCGCTACGTGGAGCTTTTGAATAAGTATGACAACACATTCGTGATCGTGGGGCATATGCATTACTATATGCGCGCCGAGATCATTCCCGGCGAGAAGGGAACGCCGGAGATCTGGGTGCCCTGCGTCACGATGCTGGGCGAGGACAACGAGCCGATCGACGCCACCGGCCGCGGGTATCTGATGGAGGTCTACGCGGACCGCGTGGAGTTTCGTTCGTATAACTATTATACGCAGGAATTCCTTGACTGGAGCGCGACCTATTCTCTGCTTCCGGTCGCGACGTCATGAATGTAAATTGATTGCTGCCGTCCGTATCGTGCGGGCGGCAGTTTTATGTCGGAGTTCGGAATTCGGGCCCCGCCAATTTCCGTTTTTTTCAATCGATCCTTGTTTTGTCCGTCCGGATGTGGTATGATGATCATATATCAGCCCGGAGGATCTTCCGCATTAAGAGTTTCCGACCGGGAGCGGGGGAGCGGGAGCATTCCTCTTCCCGAAACAATGGATCAAAGATCGGGGCAAAGGCGATGGGGCTCGTTTTTTCGATAGAGGAATTCGCGATCTACGACGGCGCGGGGATCCGCACCTGCGTGTTTCTGTCCGGCTGTCCGCTGTCCTGCTCCTGGTGCCATAACCCGGAGGGGCAGCCCGCCGGCAATTTTATCGTGAAAAGTCCGAACGGCTGTCTGCACTGCGGAGCGTGCGAGCTGCTGCGGGATGAAAACGGCTATACCGAGGCGGGGATCCGCGCCTGCCCGAAAGGTCTGCTGAGGTATAACGCGGCGGAATATTCGCCGAGCGAGCTTGCGGCGAAGCTCGAAAAGAATCTGCCGCTCATCAACCCTTCCGGCGGCGGGATCACCTTTTCCGGCGGCGAGCCGCTGACGCAGCACGAGTTTTTGTTCGAGACGCTGCGGCTTCTGCAGGGAAAGACCGATCTGCGGGTAGAGACCTCGGGATATGCGCCGGACGGCGTCTTCCGCGCGCTTCTCCCGCTCGTGAACGGGCTGTTTTTCGATATCAAGCTGACCGATCCCGTTCTGCACCGGCGGTATACGGGCGTTGACAATACGCCGATCCTGCGCAATTTCGAGACGCTGGCGCTCTCCGGCGTCCCGTTCACGGCGCGCACGCCGCTGATCCCCGGCGTCACCGATACCGAAGAAAATCTGTCTTCCATCGCCGATCTGCTCGCCTCGCGCGATGTGAAAGAGATCGAGCTGATGAATTATAACCGTATGGCGGGCGCGAAATACGCCCTCTGCGGCAGAGTGTTTCAGCCGGATTACGACGATTCCGTCCCCTGCAATGCGCGGACGGAGATTTTCGCGGCGAAGGGGATCTGCTCGCGCGTATTGCGGTAGAAATGCATATCACGAAGAGAGGGAAAACATTATGACCCCGAGAGTCCAGGCGCTTCTGCGTCTGCTGAAGAGCGGCGAATACAAACAGTATCGCACACGGCAGCCCTACGACGCCGGGGAGGATGTGAAAGATCTTTCCGGGATGCGCCGGATCGCGGCGCTCCATAAGCTCTCTCTTGAAAACGAGCGTCCGCTCATTTTCGAGAATGACAGGATCGGATTCAACCGCACCTCGCCCAAGGTGGCGTTCGTGGGCCTGCCGACGGTACGGCGAAGCTCCACGGCGAGCACTGCGTTTGCTATGACATCGAGAGCAACGGTGTGTTCGCGAGCATCATGCGCTTTTTCTGCGCGATCCGGTGCTTCTTCTGGTCGATATACGAAGCGCTCGGTGTATAAAACGAGATAATGCAAAAACGAAGCGGGGCGATGAGCTCCGCTTTTTGCATTTTGCGTCGCGAAACGCCGAAGACAAGAAATGAGAATCAAGAGATGAGAATGTTGGACAAGAGATAAGAATACGAGATGAGAGATATGCGTGCTGGACGAAAGACATGAGCATGGCGGGACGAGAAACGGCGCTGCGAAAACAAAACAAAAACCTTTATCCTGCATAAATTTAAAAAATTATCCATTATCTCTTGAAATTAACAAAAAAAAGCGATATTATTAAAAGGAATATATGTAATGTGGAGGTAAAGGTATGCGAAGATCAAGAAAATGGATTTCGGTTTTACTGTCTTTTGTGATGGTGCTGACGATGGTCCCCTTCTGGGCGATCGATTTCGCGCCGAAGGCAAACGCGTACAGCAACTACTCGAAGAACTACTCGACCGAGTATTATTACGCGTCGGGTACGAAATTCATCTATCAGCTGATTCTGTACTATTCGTCGTCGAGCAACGGCGCTGCGTCGGATTGGCTGAGCAGCAACGGCTGGACGGATTGGAGCGGCAACTTCAACGCCGGCGACGGTCACAGCAGTAAATACGTCCACTCCGGCTACAAGACCACCACCGATCCGACGCAGGCGATCAAGGGCATTCTTGTCGCGGACGGTCACCCCAGCACCGTATCCTACGGCGGGGCGACGTATTACGCGGTCGGCGGCGGCGGCTGCACGCAGACGCCCACCGGCGGCGACGGCTGCGTCGACCTGAACAAGGGCAACGGCGGCGACGACCTCTATCTGATGGCGACGCCCGACCGCGCCGCAGGTCCCGCGCTTACCGCGATCACGAAATCGCAGAGCGGCAACTCGGGCACGGCCCAGAACAACCTGACGAACAACGGATACCGTATCGTCACCGACCAGAGCGGCAATTATCAGGATACCAACGCCGGCGCGGGCGGCGACTTCAACTACTGCGGCCAGAAGTCCTCCTGCACCACGGTAAATTCCGACCGTCTGCGCGAGGCGTATAAATACGCGAACGATTGCTACGCAAACGGCGGCAGCGCGTATTCGGGACTTTCCTCCGCGCTGAACACCGCGTCCAATATCCTTTCCGATCTGAACGACGGTTATACCACGAGAAACCAGGCCACGATCGACAGCGCGACGCTTGCGCTTTACGACGCGATGCCGTCGATGAGCCTCAATACCGAGTATACGGTGAACATCAATACCGCGAATATGCGCCGGTACTTCAGGTTTACCCCCTCCGAGGCAGGCAAATACGTCTTCTTCTCCTATGCGACCTCCGGCGATTCCCGCGGATATCTGATCAACAGGGATTCGACCTACGGCATCGGTTCCACGAACACGTCCAACGACGACGGTCCCGCAAAGGCGAAAAACCTGCTGGGAATGGGCAACACGCAGTATTTCTTTGTTACGGGCGATCTTACCGCGAACACGACCTACTATTTCTATGCCGATTTCTACAGCACGAATACGGGCTCCTTTCCGATGAAGGTCTGCAAGGCGGTGGACGTGACGTTCAACGCGACCGGCGGCAGCACGACGTTTACGCAGACGCTGCCCGCGGGCCACAACGGGATGAAGATGAACCAGAGCGGCCTTACGCGCACGAACCACTCGCTGATCGCATGGTCGACCAACGGGAGCGGCGCCGAGGCAAAGACTTATCTTGCGAGCGAAACGGTCGCGGTTCCGACAAGCGCGAAGACCTATTACGCGCTGTGGAACCCCTCCTCCGCGCCGACGCTCACGGTGAACAGCGATTACACGGCGACGATCGACCAGGGCGCCGAGATCGAGTTCTATCAGTTCACGCCGTCGACGACGCGCAAGTATCATTTCTACGGTCTTTCCTCCGACGATACCTATGCGCTTTTGTATAACGCGTCGACCTACGCGTCCGCCGGGACCTACGATAAGACCAGCGACGACCAGGGCAGCTCCGATTTCGGTCAGAGCACCAACCAGTTCCGCTTTACCGAAACGCTGACCGCCGGCACGACCTATCTGTACGGCGTCAAGTATTACAATTCCACCAATACCGGCTCGATCCCCTTCCGCTTTGAGGAGATCTATGCCGTATCCTACAACGCGAACGGCGGCAGCGGCGCGCCCTCCGCGCAGGATAAATTCTACAACAAGGCGCTGACGCTGAGTACGACCGAGCCCACGCGCACCGGCTACACCTTCAAGGGCTGGTCGACCAGCAGCACGGCGACGAGCGCGACCTACGCGGCGGGCGGCTCCTATACCGCCAACGCGGACGCGACGCTTTACGCCGTCTGGGAGGCGAACAAATACACCGTCACCCTCAACGGCAACGGCGCGACGACCGCGGGCACTGCAAGCGTGACCGCGACCTACGACAAGGCGATGCCCTCCGCGACGATGCCGCTGAGAACCGGCTTCACCTTTGAGGGCTACTATGACACGAGCGCGACGACCGGCGGCACGCAGTATTACACCGCGGCAGGCGCCTCCGCGCGCACCTGGAACAAGACCGACGCGGCGACGCTCTACGCCCGCTGGACGGAGCATACCTATAACATCGCCTTCGACGGCAACGGCGCCACCGGCGGCAGCACCGCGGGGATCAGCGGCGTGAAATACACCGAGTCGAAGACGCTGACTTCGAACGGCTTTACGAAGACCGGCTACAGCTTCAACGGCTGGAACACCGCGGCGAACGGCAGCGGCGCAGGCTACGCAAACAGCGCGAGCGTGTCGAAGCTCAGCGCGACGAACGGCGCGACCGTGACGCTGTATGCGCAGTGGTCGATCAACCAGTACACGCTGACGGTCAACCCCAACGGCGGTTCGTTCAACGGCAGCACGGGCAATTCGACCTTTACGCAGGATTATAACTCGACGAAGACGGTCGCCGACCCGGCGGACCGCACCGGCTTTGATTTCACCGGCTGGACGCTTTCCGGCGAGGGCGCATGGAACGCATCGAACAAGAGCTTCACCTACGGCGCGGGCGCAGGCACGCTGACCGCGGGCTGGAACGAGCACGAATATGACATCGTATTCGACGGCAACGGCGCCACCGGCGGCAGCACCGTGGGGATCGACGACGTGAAATATACCGCGTCGGCGACGCTGACCGAGAACGGTTTTGAAAAGACCGGCTACAGCTTCAACGGCTGGAATACCGCGGCGAACGGCAGCGGCGATAACTACGCCGATAAAGCGAGCGTGTCGAAGCTTACTGCGGAAGACGGCGCGACCGTGACCCTGTATGCGCAGTGGTCGATCAACCAGTATACGCTGACGGTCGATCCCAACGGCGGCAGCTTCAACAACAGCACCGCAAGCTCGACCTTCACGCAGGATTACGATTCGACGAAGGCGATCGCCGACGCGTCCCGTACCGGCTATACCTTCGGCGGCTGGACGCTCACCGGCGCCGGCGCGTGGAACGCTTCGGATAAGACCTTTACCTACGGCGCGGGCGCGGGCACGCTGACCGCGAACTGGACGGCGACTCCTTATACGGTCACCTACGACGCGAACGGCGGCTCCGTCGATGAAGCGAGCCTCGATTATGATATTGAATCATCCGCGACCCTGGCGACGCCCGTCAGAGAAGGATATACCTTCAACGGCTGGCAGCCCTCCGCGGACGCGGGCAGCTGGAGCGCCGCGGCGACCTATGCCGCAGGCGCCGGCGTCGGCGGCATGTACGGCGACGTCACGCTCGTCGCGCAGTGGTCTGTCAATCAGTATACTCTGACGGTCGATCCCGACGGCGGCGTCTTCGCCGGCAGCGAGAGTGTTTCGACCTTCACGCAGGATTACGCTTCGACAAAAGAGATCGCCGACGCTTCCCGCACCGGCTGCGAATTCACGGGCTGGACGCTTTCCGGCGCCGGCGCGTGGAACGCGGATACAAAGACCTTTACCTACGGCGCGGGCGCGGCTACGCTGACCGCCGGCTGGAACGCGAACGTATATACTGTCGCGTTTGACGGCAACGGCGCGACCGGCGGCGCGACCGCTTCGATCGAAAAGACTTACGGGACCGACAAAGCGCTGACCGCCAACGGTTTCACAAGGACCGGCTACACCTTCGGCGGCTGGGCGACGAGCGCGGACGGCGCGGCGGCATATACGGACGGCGCGACCCTGAACGCGGATCTGACGACCGAGAACGGCGTGACCGTCACGCTCTTCGCGGTTTGGGAGCCCATTGAATACACACTGACGCTTTCTCTCGACGGCGGCGATTATGACGGCGATACCGAGATCGCGGGCTATTATCAGGGCTCGGTCGAGATCAAGGATCCCACAAAGCTCGGTTACCGCTTCCTCGGCTGGACCGCCGACAAGGGCACCATCGCAGACGGCGTTTATACCTTTACAGATTCCGACGCGGTGCTGACCGCGTCCTGGGAAGCGATCGACTACACCCTGATCGTGAAACCCGACGGCGGCGAATACGCCGGCGAGACGACGGTCATCGGCAATATCAATACTTCTGTAACGCTCGGCACGCCGGTCAAAAAGGGCTACAGCTTTGACGGTTGGACGCTGACCGTCGGCAGTGAGAACAGCAAGCTCGAAGGCAGCGTCTTCACCTTCTGGGCGGAGGACGCAGAGGTCACCGCGCAGTATTCCGCGATCGATTACACGCTGACCGTCGATGCGGCGGGCGGCAGCTTTACCGGTGAGATCGAAAATCCCTATCATATCGGCGATACGGTTGCGATCCCCGACCCGACGAAGACCGGCTACGGCTTTGACGGCTGGACCGTGAGCGCGGGGACGCTGGCGGACGGCGTTTACACCTTTACAGATTCCGACGCGGCGCTGACCGCGAACTGGACCGCGACCGACTACACGCTGACCGTCGATCCCGACGGCGGCGAATACGACGGCGACACCGCGGTCATCGGCAATATCAACGGCACCGTGACGCTCGGCACACCCGTCAGGAAGGGCTACACCTTTGACGGCTGGACGCTGACTGTCGGCAGTGAGAACAGCAAGCTCGAGGGCAACGTCTTCACCTTCTGGGCGGAGGACGCAACGGTCACCGCACAGTATACCGCGATCGATTACACCCTGACCGTGGACGCGGCGGGCGGCGAATATACCGGCACGGTCGCAAATCCCTATCACATCGGCGATCAGGTGACGATCCCCGACCCGACGAAGACCGGCTTCGACTTCGACGGCTGGACCGTGAGCGCGGGTACGCTTGCGGACGGCGTTTACACCTTCACCGATTCCGACGCTTCGCTTACCGCGAACTGGACCGCGCGTCCCTATAAGATCGCTTTCGACGCGAACGGCGGTACGGGCGACATGGAAGCGCTCGACGCGGTCTACGGCACGCCTCTGACGCTGACCGGCTGCGGTTTTGCAAAGCTCGGCTATGAATTCAAGGGCTGGGCGCTCTCGACAGACGGCGAAAAGGTTTACGGCGACGGCGTAGAAGTCGTCAGTCTGACGGCGGAAAAGAATGCTGTTGTTACGCTTTACGCCGTGTGGGAGGCGATCGACTACACACTGACGGTCGACGCGAACGGCGGCACGGCGATCGGCGAGACCTCCGTGACCGGCAATATCGGCGGCGAATATGCGCTCGGCGTTGAGACGAGAGACGGCTTTGAGCTGACTGGCTGGCAGATCACTGCCGGCAGCGGCTCCGTCGTAAAGAACGGCGACGATTATATCTTCAGATTCACCGCGTCCGACGCGACCGTGCAGGCGCAGTGGCTCGCGATCCCCTACACCCTGACTCTGGACGCGAACGGCGGCACGGCGGAGGTCGAAACGCTGGGCGGCTTTGTCAACGATACCGTGACGCTTCCGACGCCCGTCAGAAAGGGCTATCGGTTCCTCGGCTGGACTGCAGACAAGGGCACGGTCAGCGCGGACTTCACAACGTACACCTTCGCGGCGTCGAGCGCGACCGTGACCGCGCAGTGGGAGAAGATCCCCTATACGCTCACGATCGACGTGAACGGCGGCAATACGACGGATCCCGCGACGGTAACGAAATATCTTGACGAAACGTATACGCTTGCCGAACCCTCAAGAGAGGGCTATGACTTCACCGGCTGGCTGCTGACGGCGGGCAGAGGATCGCTGGACAGCGAGAACGCGGTGTTCACCTTTGACGACAGCAACGCGACGGTCCAGGCGCAGTGGGATGCGATCCCCTATACCCTGACGGTCGACGCGGCGGACGGCGTCTATCACGGCGACGCGACGGTGACCGGCATCATCGGTCAGACGGTCGTGCTCGGCACGGTCGAGCGCGAGGGCTATCGGTTCCTCGGCTGGACCGCCGACAAGGGCACCGTCAGCGCGGACGGTTCGGAATACACCTTCGTCGCATCCGACGCGACGGTCACGGCTTCCTGGGAGGCGATCGACTATACGCTGAGCGTTGTCGTTGACGACGCGATCGGTTCCTTCAGCGGCGAGACTTCCGTGGTCGGTCATATCGGCGATACGGTCGAGCTCAGCGTCCCTGTCAGCGTCAGCCACGATTTCACCGGCTGGACTGCGGACAAGGGCTCCGTCAGCGGCAATGCATACACCTTCGCCGCCTCCGACGCCACCGTGACCGCGACCTGGGAGATCAAGACCTTCACTGTCACCTTCGTCAGCGACCTGACCGGCGAGAGCGAAGAAGAGACTGTTGCGTACAGCGACGACGCGTCCGCGCCGACGTTCGCGCAGCTTGTCAACAAAAACAACAGAACGCATTACGTGTTCGACGGCTGGAATCAGAGCTTTGACGATGTGACCGGCGATCTTACCGTCACCGCCGTCTATACGACCGCAGCGCACGACTGGACGCTCGTCGAGCGCGTGGCGCCCGTCTGCGAGGGCGAGGGCAGTGAAAGATATACCTGCGACTGCGGCGCGGAAAAGACGGAGACTTTGCCGGATATCGGTCATAACTGGTCGGATTCCTGGATCGACGACGGCAACCTTGAGACGCACACCCGCTTCTGCCTGAACGATGGCAATCATACGCAGACCGCTGCGCATCAGTGGGACGACGGCGTTGTTGCCATTGCGCCGACCTGCTGCTATACCGGCGTTATGATCTATACCTGCACCGTCTGCGGCGCACAGGGCGCGAAGCCGATCGACGCGCTCGGTCACGACTGGGGTGAGTGGACTCCCGTTCCCGGCGACGAGGCGGACTGCGAGCACGGCGGCAGCGAGTACCGCGTCTGCCGGAGATGCGACGCGGAGGATACGAGAGAAGTGATCCAGCTTTGCCACGATCTGCCGAATGCGGTGCTCGGCGAGGGCTATTGCAGCCACTGCGGTCAGTTCGTCTGCTCTTCCTGCGATCAATTCCATGTGCTTGAGCAGACGCCCGGTATCGGCACGCTCTACAAGATCATCCACTTCTTCATCCATACCTTCCATCAGATCAAATTCAGAACCTGACGGGATTGTAATACACATTCTCCCTGCCGGTCTTCCGCAACAAGCGGAAACGGCGCGGTGATTAAACAAAACAACAACGGCGTCGAAGTTCTCCGGCGCCGTTGCTTGATTTATGTAATAGTTGCAGGTTGTTGGTTGTCGCTCTCCGCTCTGCCGACCGTCGACCGTCGTGCGCTGACCGTCATATTGACAAAATGATGTGAATGTAATATAAAATAATAAGACGACCGAAATTCGACATGCAAAACCGTCTGAAAACAGAAACGAGGCTTCAACATGAGATCGAATGCGTTTTTCGTGAAACTGACCGCCTTCCTGACGGTGATTCTGTATATCATCGTCGGCGGATTCAACGGCGTGCCGTTTGCGGGGGAGAAGTATGCTCCCGAAAACGCTGACGATATCCGCCTGAACGCCGTGCTGACCGCTGACGTCCACGTCGACAGCGACCCGCTGCATCCGCGCAACGTGCTTCTGATGAAGTTCCTGCGCGGCGTCGGCAGAAGCAGCGTTCCCGTGGACGCGCTCATCCTCGCGGGCGACAGCGCGAATCTCGCGGAACAGAAGGAATACGGCTATCTTGAAGCCATCCTGCGGCTTTACAACAGGACCGGCTGCGTGATCCCCGCGATGGGCAACCACGATTCCGGCAGCACGAGCATGGGCAAGGACTGTGAGAAGACGTTCGAAACGACCTGCGCGAATTTCCGCGATTTTCAGCGCTTTTGCGGCGTCGAAAGCGAGACGAACTACTATGTCCGCATCGTTGGCGGATATCACTTTATCGTGATCGCGACCGACGAAATGCTCGACGCGGGCGACCCGGTGCTGCACGAGGAACAGCTCGATTGGATCGACGCGCGCCTTGCCGAGGCCGCCGAAAGCGGCAGACCGGTATTCGTCGTCGGCCACGAGCCGATCTATTTCGGCGGCAGGTTCACCGATGAGTATATCCGCTCGGACGGTACGCCGGCGGGGCTTGAGCGGATCATCCAAAAATATACCGACGCCGGAACGCTCGTGCTGTTCGCCGGCGGGCACCGGCACGACCTGATGACGCAGGAATGCTTTATGAATCCGTCGGAGAATTTTTACTGCATCAACCTGCCGACCTCGACGAAAAACGACGACGACGCGGACAGGAACGGGGACGCCGTAGCGCTCGAGGTCTACGACGGCAGGATGATCATCCGTCCCCGGAACTATATTTCGGGAAAATGGTACGATTATCGGTTTGAAGTCCCCCTGAAATGATCTTTTTGACAGTAGACGAACCCCCCATTCGCGCGAAAACGCGAATGGGGGGTCGTTTCGTCGTATGATTTGCCGAGTATCCCGATATAGTTCCGTTTAATCGAGAACGGCTTTCCAGAGACCGTGCAGGTTGCAATAGGCGTAAACGGCTTCGACCTCGTCGCCCTCGCAGATGCTGAAGCAGACCTTCGGTGCGTCGCCGGGCTTCAGCGCCTTGCGCTGGTTACCCGCCTTCGTCTGCAGGGAGATCCATTCGATATAGTGCTCGGCGAGCATCGGGTGCTCGACCGAACCGACGGTCACCTTCACCTTGCAGCCGTCGATCTCGACGACGGGCACGTGCTTTTCCACGGAAGCGTCGGTGGAGGAGGGGATGATCTCCTGCATCGGCTCGCCGCAGCAGATGACCGGCACGCCGGTCTTCTTTACGATCGCGATGATCTGCCCGCAGTGGGCGCAGCGGTAGAATTTCATTTCCATTTCTGTTTTTCCTTTCGTTTTTATTTTATTATATCATAAACACATGCCGGTTTGCAAGCGATCCGGGCAAAGTGTTTCGTTTTTTGCCCGGATCGGGGTGAAATCCGTCAAAAAACGCCGAGGATTCTCGGAAAACTTGTGATAGATATGTAAATTATCTATAATGAATATTGATTGTTGTGAATTAATCATTTATAATTAAAATGTTAAATTCTGTTTCGGAGGTTTTGCGTATGCGTAATTCCGTTAAAAAATCTTTGAGCGTCCTGCTCTCGCTGCTGATGGTTCTTTCCGTCTTCGGCGGGCTGACGCTCACGTCCGGAGCGGCCGCTCCGGACGACTCGAAGCTGCTCGGGCGTTTCTTCTCCACGAGCGACTTCCGGTATGACGCCGTTTCGGGCACGAACGTGATCTCGCCCGTCACCGGCAGCGATCCGGTCTATAACGCGGGCACCGGCTTTACGACGATATCCGACAGCGGCTATCTGCAGATCAACAAGCAGGATCTGTATGCCGGCGTCAACGAGAATACGGGCCTGAGCGTTGCGGCGACCTATTATTCCTCCAAGGACGAGCCGCACGAGCATCTGATCTCCTCCGGCGCATCCGCCTATGACGGCTCGACCGTTGCGCGGCATTTCTACATCGCCGCCACCTATCTCGGCGCGGGCACGCAGTACCGCTCGCTGTTCCTCGAATGGGCAGGCCCCGGCGGGAACGACCAGAAGACGATCCGCTGCTATGCGGATGGTCTGACGTTCGAGGCGAACAAGACCTACGATATTATCGTCACGTTCTCCGTGAACGAGGGCGTCGTCTATACCGTCAACGGCAAACGTTACGCCGCTTTTTATATGGACAGCTCCTACGCGGCGCAGAAAGAGAATATCCGCGCCTTCCTCAACGACGTCGCGAATTATCAGTATCACTATATCGGCCGCTCCCGCTGGGGCGCGGACGGCAATTTCGGCGGCGGGATCAAGGATATGCGCCTCTACCGTGACAACCTGACGAGCGATCCGCTGCTCGGGCGGTTCTTCTCCACGGACAACGTGTGGTACGACGCCGTGACCGAGGATCCGAACGGTCTGATCTCCAAGGTGAGCGGCGGGAGCGCGCCCTCCTATAACGCTTCCACCGGCTTCACCACACTGAACACAAACAACTATCTGCAGGTGTCGAACCCCGGTCTGTTCGCCGGCGTGACGCCCGAGACGGGCCTTACGCTCGCGTTCACCTACCGCCCGACGCAGAACGAGCATTACGTACAGTTGCTCTCCTTCGGCAAGAATACCTACGAGGAGAACAATCAGGGCGATCATTTCTATATCGGCGCGACGTTCCACGATACCTACCGCGACTCCGATATCAGAAACCCGCTGGTCTTTGAATGGCGCCTGGGCAGCACCTCGCAGGTCATAGCGTGGCCGCAGGGGCTTGCGTTCTCGGCGGGTACGACCTACGACGTCGTGATCTCGATCTCCGCCGCCGAGGGCGTGGTCTACACGGTCAACGGCGTCAAATACAACACGCGGTATTACGCCGGCAACAAGGCGGACCTCAATACGTTCCTGAACGCGGTCCCGGGGTATAAATACGGCTACATCGGCCGCTCCCGCTGGATCGCTGATACTCAGTTCGCCGGCGATATGAAGGATTTCCGTCTGTATAAGACCGCGGCGCAGCCCTCCAACCTGCTCGGGCATTATTTCTCCACCAGCAACGTCTGGTACGACGCGGTGACCAACGATCCCAGCGGCCTCGAGTGGCGCGCGGGCGATTATCCCACCTACAATTCCTCCACCGGCAATACGTATTTCGGCAACCCCGCGTATGTGGAGATCAAAGACCGTCCCGTATTCGCGGGCGTCAGCGCCGAGACCGGCGTGACCTTCTCCTTCACCTATCAGCCCACGAAGGATAAACAGTATAATCAGCTGCTCTCCTTCGGTCTGAACGCTTACAACACGACCGACGCGAGAAAGCGCCATATCTATGTCGGCGCGACCTATCACGCCACCCTCGGCGGCAACGCTCCGCTGTATATCGACTGGATCGACGGCAGCGAGAACGCGCATCTCAGGGCGTATCCCTCGGGGCTGACCTTCTCGAATAACAGAACGTACGACGTCATCATCAGCATTTCCGTCGCCGAAGGCGTGGTCTATATCATCGACGGCGTCCGGTATAACACGGTCTATAACGGCTCGAGCTTCGAGGCGGAGAAGCCGTATATCACCGAATTCCTGAACGATATCCACAATTATCAGCATAACTATATCGGCCGCTCCCGCTGGACCGGCGACGAGTCCTTTACCGGCAACATCCGGGATCTGCGCCTTTACGGCGGCGTCACTGCGCAGACGGTGTTCCTTTCCGCGCCGGACGCCGACGTCGAGGGCACGACCATTACTGCGGCGGCATACGGCGCTGCGATGCCCGCCGTTACGATCCCGCAGAGAACCGCCTATACCTTCGCGGGTTACTACGACGCAGTGAGCGGCGGCACGAAGTATTACAACGCGGACGGCACCTCCGCCCGCACCTGGAACAAAACGGCGGGAGGCACGCTTTACGCCCGCTGGACGCCCACGAACTATAAAATTACCTACAATACGGACGGCGGCGACGCGATCGCGCAGCAGACGTATAACGTCGAGAGCACCGCGCGTCTTCCCGGCGCGACGTATACCGGCTATACCTTCGACGACTGGACCGCGACTTCCGCCTCCGGCACGTGGACGGTCGGTGCGAACTACGCGAAAAACACGTCCCTGACGAACAAATACGGCGACGTGACTTTGAAAGCGAACTGGACGATCAACTCGAGCGACCTGCGCATCGATCCCAATGGCGGCACGTGGGGCGGTACCTCCGATCTGACTACGATCACCCGCGACTACGGTGAGGTCTATACGCCCGGCGATCCGACCCCGCCCGCGGGGAGCCACTTCACCGGCTGGACGCTGGTCGCAGCTTCGCTCGACACGCCCAACGGCAGCTGGGAGAACGGCAGCTATACCTTCGGCCCGGAAAAAGACGTGCTCGACGTTCTTGAGGCGACTTATACCGCACATACCTACAGCGGCAGCCCGGTCTGGGGCGCGTGGACGCAGAACGGCGACGCGTGGACCTGCACCGCGACCTTCACCTGCGACGGCTGCACGAATACCGTCACGCCCGCGGTGACCGTCACGCCCGCGGCGACCGACCCGACCTGCACCGAAGGCGGCTTTACCGTATATACCGCGACTGTGACGATGAACGGCACGACCTATACGAACCCGCTGACGAAGACGGTCGACGGCGCCCCCGCGACGGGACACCATTACAATTCCGCGCCGACGTGGGGCGAATGGACCGACGCAAACACCGTCGTCGCGACCTTCAAGTGCGACGACTGCGACCAGACGATCACGCCCGAAGTAAGCGTCGCGTCCGCAGAGACCGCCGCGACCTGCACGGCGGCGGGCTTCACCGTATACACCGCCTCCGTGATCTATAACGGCGTTACTTATACGGACCCGCAGACGAAGACAGTCCCAGGCGATCCGGCGACGGGGCACACCTACGCCGAGCCCTCCGAGGGCGACTGGACGTGGACGAAGACCGGCGATACCTATATCGCGACCGTCGAAGTTTCCTGCGTGCATAACGACGATACGACGACGCTGACCGCG
>JAFRPB010000032.1 GCA_017429345.1 Clostridia bacterium
GCCCGACACCGCGGGAAACATCCCGACAAATCAGAATTTATAAAAGCCCGCATCTGCCGTGGCAGACGCGGGCTTGCCGTCCGTGCGGGGCGCTTTTATGTGCGCAGTCCGGAGAAATCCGGACTGCGCGGAGCGAAGGAGATTATTTCTTCTTCGCTTTTTTCTTCTCGGGATCGAGGAACTTGTAGGTGACCGCAGCGATCGCGGCGCCGACCAGAGGAGCGAGGATGAATACCCAGACGCTCTTGAGCGCGTCTCCGCCTGCGAACAGGGCGGGGCCGAAGCTTCTGGCGGGGTTGACCGAGGTGCCGGTGAAGGCGATGCCGAGAATGTGAACGAGGGTCAGGGTCAGACCGATCACAAGACCGGCGGCGTTGCCGAAGCTCTCCTTCGAGGTCACGCCGAGGATCGCGAATACGAAGACGCAGGTCAGGATCATCTCGATGCCGAAGCTCAGCCAGATGCTGCCGTTATACAGGCCGTTCGCGCCGAAGCCGCAGTTTTTGCCGAGGAACAGCAGAAGAATAACGGAACCGGCGATGCCGCCGAGGAATTGGGCGACGACGTAGCCGATGAAATCCTTAACGCTGATCTTGCCGTTGATCAGCATGGCGATCGAAACGGCGGGGTTGATGTGGCAGCCGGAAACGTTGCCGACCGAATACGCCATCGCGACGATCACAAGACCGAACGCAAGGGCGGTCAGAAGATAACCCGCGTAGTTCTCGGTGGAGCATTGGGTGACAATGGCGGTGCCGCAGCCGAAGACGACGAGAACGCAGGTGCCGATAAACTCGGCGAGATACTTTTTAACAGAACTCATATACAACTCTCCTTTTTCATAAGTACCGTTTTGTCCCGCACGGACTGAACGGACAAAGAACCCTTGGGCGGATCACTCCGCCTTGAAGAAAGCGCAGAACGCCTTATAGGCCATGAATACGTCATATTTTGCCGTAACTTCGAACGGCGCGTGCATCGAAAGCACGGGCACGCCGAGATCTACGGTGGTTACGCCGAGCCGGGCGATGAATTTCGCTACCGTACCGCCGCCGCCCGCGTCGACCTTGCCGAGCTCTCCGGTCTGCCAAAGAATGTTTTCGCTGTCAAGGATCGCGCGGATCCTGCCCATATACTCCGCGGGCGCGTCGTTGGTGCCGCTCTTGCCGCGCGAGCCGGTGTATTTCGTAATCACGACGCCGCGGTTCAGATAAGAAGAATTGTTTTTCTCAAACACGTCGGGGAAGGTGGGATCGAACGCGGCGTTCACGTCTGCGGAGAGACATTCGCTCGCGCGCATCACGTCGTTGACGTCGGCGTCCTCCGCCGCGCAGAGATCCCCGAGGAACTGCGCGAGGAACATGGACTGAAGCCCCGTGCTGCCCTCGCTGCCGATCTCCTCTTTATCTGCCAGTACAGAAAGACAGGTGTATTCGGGCGCTTCGGTATCCAGCGCCGCCATGACCGCAGTGTAAGCGCAGACGCGGTCGTCCTGCCCGTAAGCGCCGACGAGACTTCTGTCGAGCCCGATATCGCAGGCCTTGTAAGCGGGCACGACCTCAAGCTCCGCGCTCTGGAAGTCGCGTTCCGTGATATCGTATTTATCGTACAGCAGCTTGAGGATCGCGAGCTTCACAGCCTCGGAATCGCAGTTCGGGAACTTGCGCGAGCCGATGATGACGTTCAGTTCCTCGCCGCGGATACCGTCCGAAAGCGCGCGCTTTGACTGCTCCGCGCCGAGATGCGGCAGCAGATCGCTCATGACGAGCTTCGGGTCGCCCTCGTCCTCGCCGATCGAGACGGAAAGCTTCGACCCGTCCGCGCGCAGAATAACGCCGTGCAGCGCCAGCGGGATCGTCGGCCACTGATATTTGCGGATCCCGCCGTAATAGTGCGTCTTGAAATAAGCGATATCCGTATTTTCATAGACGGGATTCGGCTTCAGGTCGAGCCGCGGAGAATCGATGTGCGCGGCCGCGATCCGGACGCCGTCGGAAAGACTTCTCTCGCCGAATACAGTCAGGATCACCGCCTTGCCGCGGATCGGGTAATAGATCCTGTCGCCGGGCGCGTAAAGCGTGTTCTTCGCAAAGCGCTTGAAGCCGTTCTTTTCCGCCATGCGCACGATCTCGCTCACGCATTCCCGTTCGGTCTTGCCTGTGTCGAGAAACGCTTTATAGCCCTCGCAGAACTCGTCCGCCCGCGTTTTGTCCGCGTCGATCAGAAAATCGTCCGCGTGGGCGGGCTCATAGAACAGCTGCTCTTTAAGGCGCTTCGCCTCGCTGTTTTTGTCGTCCATAAAAATCACCTTTCCTTGTGTGGTAATAAAATCAGCGTTGCGCCGAAACGATTTTCGTTATCGGCGTTTTTTTCGGTATTATTTCCTTATGAATTCAAACTGACCGCAATAATGCTCGAACGAACCGTCGATGTAGTAAGCGATGATCGTAATCATGCCGCTCTCAAATGTGACGCCCGCAAGACCGAGATCGCCTGCGCCCGCGTAGTTGTCAAAACTGATCTGCGCGCTGTTGCCCGCGTCGATTGTGAAAGACGCGTTGATGATCGGATCGGTACTGTCAGCGCGCGTCATCAAAATATCAATGCTGTCGTTCCCGGAACACGACACATGCAAAACATACTCGGACGAGCTTTCCGCCCATTCGCCTGCGTAATCGTTCAAGTCGATCGAAAGCGGCACCGGCGCTTCACATTCCGTTTCGCCGTAAGGTCTTTCTGATTCGGAATATATCGTAATGCTTCTGTGCGCCTCCGATTGCGAGGAAACGGTTCCGAAATCATATACGATCCCCTGATAATGCGCGGTGAGCTGATATCCCTCATAGGAATTGACGCTTTCCGGAGCATAGCCGTATTCGACATTCTCATCTCCGAAGATCTGCTTCGCTTTTTCCTCCGTCATTTCCGGTTCAATGAAAAACGACGAGACGAGGCCGTCAAGCCGATTGCACAATATCAGCGACGGAACAAAGGTCAGATCAATTCCCGGCAGGTCGGGACTGATATATGTGATCCCGCCCGAAATCCCTTCGGCTTCTCTGAGAAGGCGGTATTCGGCGCAGATCTCGTTATAAGAATGATAGATCAGACTGCCGGTCAGCGCGGAAACACGATCTGCCTGCGTCAGCGTCGGAGCCTCGGTGGGCGGGCTTGTTTCCGAAGAGGGAAGATCTGTCTGCGTCGGTTCCGTGTTTTCCTGCGGCGCCGCTGTCGGTGCGCCGACGGAGGTCCCTGCTGCGTTTCTATTTCCGCAGGCGCCGAGGCTTGCAATGAGCGAGGCGCACAGAGCAAGGGCTGTGATGAGACGGACGATTCTGTTGTTCACGTTGATCTCTCCTGTTTTTGCTATTATTTATACCGATCCAGCGCTTTGCGGATCTTTACGACATAATACCGTGTTTCGTCGATCGGGATTTTTTTTAAATGCACGCCGTCGTCGGAGTATTCGGGGTTTTCGAGCCACCGCGCGACCGCGTTCATGCCCGCGTTATACGCGGCGGCGGCGGTATCCGTATCTCCGAACCGCTCCAGCAGGATCGATAAAAAGAATACGCCGTAGCGGACGTTGATCTCCGGATCGAACAGCGCGTCGTCTGTCAGGGCTTCGCCGGTCTTCATCTGCAGCCATTCGAAAGTCTCGGGCGTGATCTGCATCATTCCCCGCGCGCCGGCGCGAGAGACCGCGTCCGGCTTGAAATGGCTTTCCGTCTCGGCGACGGCGAGCGCGAACGCTTCCGGCACGCCGTATTGCTGTGCGTATCGTCTGAGCAGAGGTTCGTATTTTGTGCGCGAACGCATCTTCACCGCGAGTGCAGCTCCGCCGAGCAGAAGAAGCAGCGCGAGCAGCAGCGCGGGCGCGCGCAGATCCAATTTCTTTCTTTTCTTACGCGAAGACGCCATTGGTTTGAATCCTTTCCAGAGCTGCGCGAACGGCTTTTGTAAGGTCCCCGCCGTCGGGGTTCTGTATTACGATATCCGCGCGGGAGGCGTAGTATTCCTCCGGTTCCTGCGCTCGCATACGAAGCAGCGCGGCGTCTTCCGAAATACCGTCCCGCGCCATAATGCGATGTTTCCGCGTTTCAAACGAGGCAGTCACGGCGACGGTGATATCGCAGAACGCGTCCGCGCCGCTCTGGAACAGCAGCGGAACATCCAGCAGACATGGGATATTTCGTTCGCTGAATGAAAACGCCTCTTCCGCCGTGCGCCCCAGGATCTCGGGATGCGTGATCGAATTGAGCAGCGCGGTCTTTTCTTCGGAGCAGAACGCCCTTTCCGCAAGACGCGTGCGGATAAGTCCGCCGTTTTCATCGAGAATATCCGCGCCGAACGCCTCCGCGAGAACCGAGAGAACGGGGGAGCCTTTTTCGACGATCTCCCGCGCGAGCTTGTCGGTATCCACAATATGGTAACCCGCTTCCGAGAACAGGGCTGCGACCGTGGATTTGCCCGCGCCGGTCTGCCCGGTGAGCCCGACGATCGGCGCTTCGTCGATGAAATCGAAGCCTGAGGCGCGGAACAGACGGTTGCAGACCGCGAGACCGATATCCCGCGCGGGAGGGCACTGGGCGACGGCGAGCGACGCGCCCGCTTCGTCAAGCTCCCGAAGCGCGTCGAACAAACGCTGCGTCTGCGACAGATATTCGTTCTCTTTTCCCATCGTCACATACGGAACGCGCAGCAGCGGCGCGGTCTGCTCAAAGCAGAGCGCGAACAGCCCCGGCGCGGGATGCCGATCGAAATACCGAAGATATCCTTTTCGGCTCCCTCTGTATATTCTTACCCGTGTTTTCGGGGAATAATGCTTATATTTCATTCCCGGCGACGCGGCGGTCTCGTCTTTGCCGAGCGGATCGAGCACGGCTTTGTCGATTTCGACCTCGCCGAGAACCTCGCGCAGCATCCCGGGGGTAACGCCGCCCGGCCGCAGGATGCGGGGCGTGCCCGCCGCCAGCGTCAGCACGGTGGATTCAACGCCTACTGCGCAGTCGCCGCCGTCGAGGATCAGCGGAACGCGGCCCGTCATATCGTCCGCCGCGTATTCGAGCTTTGTCGGGCTCGGGAAGCCGGAGATATTTGCCGAGGGCGCAGCCAGAGGAACGCCCGCAGCCCGGATGACGGCGCGCGCCGTCGGATGCGACGGCATCCGGATCGCTACTGTGTCGAGCCCGCCGCTGGTCGCGTCGGGGATCCGGTCGCTTTTCGGCAGAATGATCGTCAGCGGACCGGGCCAGAATTTTTCCGCGAGGTGTTTTGCCGTTTCCGGCACTTCCCGAACAAGCGGATATATGTCGTCGAAGTCCGAGATGTGCACGATCAGCGGATTGTCGCTCGGCCTGCCCTTCGCGGCGTATATTTTTCTGACCGCCTCCGGATCGAGCGCGTTTGCCGCGAGACCGTAGACGGTCTCGGTCGGGATCACCACAAGCTCGCCGTTTCTGAGAAGAGAGGCGGCAAGCGGGATCGCGGAGGCGTCTGTATTCGGATTGAGGATTTGAGTGGTCATACGTTTTTTATTAATGAGGAATGAGGAATGAGAAATGAGGAATGTCGGAAGCCGCTTCGCGGCTTGATTTATATCAGTGCGGAGTGTGGAGAGTGAAGCGTGAAGCGTCGGAAATCGCTTTGCGATTTGATTTATATAATTATTGATTTAAAGGGAAAGAAAGAGCAGAGGACAAGGTGTAAGGTGTAAGGTGTAACCGCAAAACATCCAAACAACATCACGACTTCACGACTTCTCACTTTTCACTTTTCACTGTTCACTTTTCACTTTTCACTGTTCACTTTTCACTGTTCACTGTTCACTGTTCACTTCTCCCCGCTCTCCGCCAGCTTCCTCGCGGTATCCGCCGCGGTCAGGGCGCCGATCAGCTCGTCGAGATCGCCGTTGACGATCGCGTCGATCTTATACAGCGTCAGTCCGATGCGGTGATCGGTGACGCGCCCCTGCGGGAAATTGTAGGTGCGGATGCGTTCGCTGCGGTCGCCGGTGCCGACCTGCGCGCGGCGCTCGCCCGCGACCTCCGCCTGTCGGCGCTCGAGCTCTTTTTCGTAGATGCGCGAGCGCAGGATCTTCATTGCTTTATCCTTATTTTTATATTGGCTTCTTTCGTCCTGACATTCCACGACTGTTCCGGTGGGAATGTGCGTGATGCGGATCGCGGATTCGGTTTTGTTGATATGCTGTCCGCCCGCGCCGCTGGAACGGAAGGTGTCGATCTGCAGGTCGCCCGGATCGATGCGAACGTCGACCTCCTCCGCCTCGGGCAGCACCGCCACGGTCGCCGTCGAGGTCTGAATGCGCCCCTGCGACTCGGTCTCCGGCACGCGCTGTACCCGATGAACGCCGCTCTCGAATTTGAATTTCGAGTACGCGCCGGTTCCCTTTGCCGCGAAACTGATCTCCTTGAAGCCGCCGAGCTCGGTGGCGTTCGCGTTCAGCACTTCGGTTTTAAAGCCGCGTTTTTCGCAGTACATCGTATACATTCTGTAAAGCACGCCCGCGAACAGGGCGCTTTCCTCGCCGCCCGCGCCGCTTCTGATCTCGATGATGACGTTTTTATCGTCGTTCGGGTCCTTCGGGGCGAGCAGTACGCGAAGCTCCGCCTCGACGTTTTCGATCAGCGGCTTTGTCTCCTCCGCCTCTTCCCGCGCGAGATCCCGCAGCTCAGCGTCGTTTGTTTTATCCTCCGCCAATGCTTCCGCATCCGACAGCCGGGCGCGCAGATTCCTGTATTCGAGATATTTTTCCGCCGTCGGAGCGATCTCCGAGAGCTTCTTCATCGTCTCGGTGTATTTTTCATGATTCGTCAGGATATCCTCGCGCAGAAGCGCGGCGTTCAGCTCGTCGTATCTCAGAAGAACCTGCTCCAGATTTTCAAACATCGACCTGCACTCCCTCGCGAAAAACCTTTTTTATATTCTTTTCCGCCTTGACGCGGGGGATCAGGAATTCCCGCCCGCAGCCCAGACACTGCAGACGGAAATCCATCCCGGTGCGTTTTACCGTGAAACGGCTGTCGCCGCAGGGATGCTTTTTTTTCATTTCAAGAACGTCTTCGAGCCTGATATCCATATTTTCCCGCTTTTTCATTTCGTTTGTAACAGTATAGCATACTTTTTATAAAATGAAAATACAAATTTAAAGAATACAAAAAGAAAAAGGATGATTTTATGAAAAAATTTCAGCCCGAGGGCAGTCTGATCGGTACTGAAGAAAACAAAATGCGCATATCAAGCCTCAAAGCGCTGACGCAGGCGGCGATCGACGGGGAAATTCTCGAGGCGCAGCCGTTTCTCTGCGACGCGGCGCGGAATCTTCACGTCAGCCTCGGATGCATGACGGGGATCATTCCGCGGGACGAATGCGCCGCGACGGCGGACGGAGAGATCAGAGATTCCGCCGTCATGTCCCGCGTCGATCGGCCGGTGATGTTCCGCATTCTTGAGATCGAGGACAGCGCGGCGGGCAAATTTGCCGTTCTGTCAAGAAGGCGGGTACAGGAGGCGTGCGTCAACGACTACATAAACGAGCTGCGGCCGGGCGACGTGATCTCGGCGAAGGTCACGCATCTTGACGATTACGGCGCGTTCTGCGACGTGGGCGCCGGAGTGAGCGCGCTGATGCCCATCGACTGCATCTGCGTCTCGCGCATCCCGCACCCGTCGGCGGCGCTGCGCTGCGGACAATTCGTGCGCGCGGCTGTCAAAAGCCGCGATGAGCAGGGGAGACTCACGCTCACGATGAAGGAGCTGCTCGGCACATGGGAGGAGAACGCCGCGTTTTTCCGCGTCGGCGACACCGTGCCCGGCATTGTGCGCAGCATCGAGCGATACGGAATTTTCGTGGAACTGACGCCGAACCTCGCCGGGCTTTCGGAATACGTGCCCGGCGTCGCGCCGGGGGACCGTACCGCGGTGTTCATCAAGAGCGTGAACCCGTCGAAAATGAAGGTCAAGCTCATTATTACGGAAAACGGCGGGGACCTTCCGCCCCTGCCGGGCCTGCGCTATTTCTTCAGCGGCGACCACATGGACCGGTTTGACTATTCGCCGAAGGAGTGTGAGAGGAAGATTGTGACGGAGTTTATATAAATTCTGATTTATTGTGCTGTGGTCTTCCGCGGATATCGGGGATCGGGGATCGGATATCGTGCCGAAACTGCAGCTCGAATCATAAAATAAACTCTGCGAGATCGGGAAAGAGTCAAAACAGTAAATAATACAAGCACGATTCGCGAAATCCGATACCCGATATCCGAAATTCTGATTTGTGCGCTTGCGCACAAATCAGAATTAAGAAAGCCTGCCGTCCGGCAGGCTTTTATTTCAGCAAATATTTGTCGCGATGATGTCCACCCCGGTGCCGAGGATGTTCTCGATCACGGTATCGCCGATCTTTACCGGCGCCTTGATCTCGGCCTTGTTGATCTCCTTCATGCACTCGAACAGCAAGCCCTTCGGCACGGGCGAAGCGGATTTTACCGGAACCACCGGATGCGCCCCTCCGATCACCTTCACCGTCGAGGTAAGAGAACGGGTGGGGTTGGTGATCTCGGTCTTCGCGTAGGTCTCGCCCCGCTTGCAGGTGTTGCCCGTGACGGAGACAAATTCTCCGTTATCGCCGACCTCAACGGTCATGTAGCAGCCTCTGGGGCAGGCGATGCAGATCATATCTTTTTTCATCTCTTACACCTCCACACGGACGGTCACGTTGCTGTCCGCATTCATACCGCTCAGCACGTCCGCGGGGATCGTGACGCATTCCATCTCGCCGGGGGCGAGCTTTATTTTTTTCTTTGAGGAAATGACGTTCCCGTCGATCTCAAGAACCACCTTCGCGTTCGGATAGACCGCGCCCACGCGGAAATACAGGTCGATCGGCTTTTTGCTGTTGAAGTTGATCTTCTGCGGCACGATATAGCGCACGCCGAAGCCCTTCGTCGTCTCAATATACTGCGCTGCGCCGAAGCCGCCGCCGAGAATATACTCCGCAGCGCCTTCGCCGGCGATCTGCGCTTCGAGCGTTACGAAGTCCACAAGGTCGTGCACCTGCAGCACGTTGCCGCATGCGAATATGCCGGAGCGCGCGGTCTCGCGCTTCTCGTTGACGGTCGCGCCGCGGGTGACCGGGTCGAGCGGGATGCCCGCGCCGGTGGTCAGCTCGTTTTCGGGGATCAGACCCACCGAGAGCATCAGCGTGTCGCATTCCACATACTGTTCTGTCCCGGGGATGGGGTTCATCTTCTCATCCACCTTCGCGATCGTCACGCCCTCAAGGCGCTCCTTGCCGTGGGTCGCCACCACCGTGGTGCTCAGATACAGCGGGATATCGAAGTCGTTGAGGCACTGCACGATATTTCTCGTAAGACCGCCGGAATAGGGCATGATCTCGCAGACCATCTTGACCTCGGCGCCTTCCAGCGTCATGCGCCGCGCCATAATAAGGCCGATGTCGCCGGAGCCGAGGATCACGATCTTTTTGCCGGGCATATAGCCGTCGATATTCACATACTTTTGCGCAGTGCCCGCGGTCATGACGCCAGACGGCCGGGTGCCCACCAGAGCGGGAAGCGCGCCGCGGGGACGCTCGCGGCAGCCCATCGCAAGAACGACCGCAGTCGCCTTGATCTGCAAAAGGCCGTCGGTCTTGTTGACCGCCGTGACGATCTTATCCTCCGATATATCGAGCACCATGGTGTCGGTCTTGACTTCCACCGTGCTTTTTTCGACCAGCTCAATGAATCTGCCCGCATATTCGGGGCCGGAGAGCTCTTCCTTGAAATACTGCAGTCCGAAACCGGTATGGATGCACTGCTCCAGAATGCCGCCCAGCGTCTCGGCACGTTCCAGAATAACGATTTTCTTAACGCCGCATTCTTCCGCTTTCAGCGCTGCCGCCATGCCTGCGGGGCCGCCGCCGACGACCACAAGATCATATTGACTCATAACGGTAACCCCCTTATTTCGTTTTTTCATAGAGGATCACGGACCCGTCGCCGAATTTCGTGATCTCGTTCAGTTCTTTGCCCAGCTCGCGGGAAAGGATCTCCACGACCTTGGAGCCGCAGAAGCCGCCCTGGCAGCGTCCCATCCCCGCGCGGGTGCGGCGTTTCACGCCGTCCACGTCTCTCGCGCCGCCCGGAGCGCGGATCGCGTCGCGGATCTCGCCCTCGGTGACGGTCTCGCAGCGGCAGATGATCCTGCCGTAGGCCGGGTCCTTCTTCACGAGCTCGGCACGTTCCTCCGCGCTCATATGGCGGAAGCGGACGGGAGCCTTGCGCAGGGGAGTAAAGTCCGGATTCTTATCCGGCTCGCCGCCCATGGCCTCAAACAGCTTCCACGCGGCGTATTCCGCGATCGCGGGGGCGCTGGAAAGACCGGGGGACTCGATGCCCGCCGCGTTGACAAGGCGCGGATTCGCCTTGCTGATATCAATAATAAAATCGTCGCTCGTGGGATGCGCCCGCAGACCGGAGAAGGAGGTGATCGCGTTGCGCACCGTGACGCGGGGCACGTTCTTCGAGGTGTGGGCGCGGACCTTCGCAAGACCCTCTTCCGTGGTGGCGAGATCGTCCCTGTCGGTGACCGTCGCCGCCGTGGGGCCGATCAGCAGATTGCCGTCCACAGTGGGCGTGACAAGGATGCCCTTGCCCATCTTCGTGGGCGTTTCAAAAATCGTGTGATGCACCGTGCCGCCCTCGCAGCGGTCCAGCACGTAATACTCGCCGGCGCGCATCACAAGCTCGAAAGAGTCGTCGCCCAGCATCCGGGCGATCTGGTCCGCGAAGCAGCCGGCGGCGTTGATGATATACTTTGCGTGAACGTCGCCCGCGGCGGTGTGAAGAACGAATTCTTCGCCCAGATCCTCGATGCTCTCCACGCCCGCGTTGCGCATCAGCTCCACGCCGTTTTCGATCGCGTTCTCAACGGAGGCGATGGTCAGCTCGTAGGGGCACACGATGCCCGCGCTGTCCGCGCGCAGGGCGCCGATCGCGTCGGGGCTGATGTTCGGCTCAAGCGCGCGAAGCTCGTCCCTGCCGATGACCGACAGCCGCGGCACGCCGTTGGCGACACCGCGCTCGTAGAGCTTCTGCACGGTCGCCATCTCTTCTTCGGAAAACGCGACGACCAGCGATCCGTTGTTCTTGAAAGGTACGTTCAGCTCGCGGCAGACGTCCGCCATCATCGCCGTGCCCCGCACGTTGAGCTTTGCCTTGAGCGTGCCGGGGATCGCGTCGAAGCCCGCGTGCACGATGGCGCTGTTCGCTTTCGTGGTGCCCATCGCCACGTCGTTGAATTTTTCGATCAGCACCGTTTTCAGACGGTATGCGGAAAGATACCTTGCCGTCATCGCGCCGGTGACGCCCGCGCCGATCACGGCAACATCATAAGTCGTCATAAGAAAACCTCGCAAAAATTATAATTTTTAAATAATTGCCTCTGTTTGATAATTATAACACGCGTTATTCAAATAATCAATAAAAAAATGTATAAAATGTTACCGGGCGAACGGATTTTTATATTTACTTTTCGGTTTTAATGTGGTAAAATTGAAAAGCATCTGTAAAGGGGGACGAATCATGAGCGCACAGATGAACAGGATCAAAGACGAGAATACCGATTTTCTTCTGAGCTGTATTCTTTCGCTGAAGGATCTCGACGAATGCTACGAGTTCTTTGAGGATCTCTGCACCGTACCGGAGATCAAATCGATGGCGCGCAGACTGGTTGTCGCGAAGATGCTGACGGAAAAGTGCAAATATGAGGATATCGTTGAGAAAACCGGCGCTTCCACCGCGACGATCAGCCGGGTCAACCGCAGTCTGTGTTACGGCAACGGCGGATATGATAAGGTGTTCGCGCGCTGCGAACGGAAGGCCGATAAATGAGCGGGTACGGGGATTTCGCCTGTTATTACGACGCGCTGACGCGTAATGCGGATTATGAGAAGCGCGCGGCGCTGATCGCGTCGCTGCTGAAAAAATACGGCCGGGAGCGGGGGATCCTGCTCGACGCCGCCTGCGGTACCGGAACGATGTCGGAGCTGTTCGCCGCGATGGGATATGAAGTGATCGGCGTCGACGCTTCGGCTGAAATGCTGAGCGAGGCGATGAATAAAAGGTTCTTGAGCGGAAGCGGTATTCTGTATCTCAATCAGGATCTGCGCGCGCTGGATCTCTACGGCACGATCCAATGCGCGGTCTGCTGCCTCGACAGTCTCAACCATATGCCGGACGAAAAGGGGCTGCGCGAGGCGATCCGCAGTGTCGGCTTTTTTATGGAAAAAGACGGCGTTTTCGTTTTCGACGTGAACACGGAATACAAGCATGAGCGCGTGCTCGGCGACAACGCCTTTGTTTATGAGACCGACGAGGTGCTGTGCGTGTGGCGCAACGCGTGGGATCCGGCGGAAAAGCGCACGGATATCCATCTGGATTTTTTTGAGCCCCGGGAAGACGGCGCTTACGAGCGCGCGCAGGAGGATTTTTCGGAGCGGTTTTATTCCGACGCAACCCTTCGCGCATGTCTTGCATCGGCGGATTTCCGCGTCGAGGAAGTGCTCGGCGAGGACGGAAACGCCCCACGGGAAGACGAAGAGCGGGTGTATTATGTTTGCAGGAAGCTGAAGGACCAGTAAATTCTGATTTATCGCTTCGCGATAAATCAGAATTTAGTCCCGAGTTTCGAGGTCTCCGCTGCCCGCTCCGGTCGGTGCTTCTGCGGCAAGCCGCAGAGATCCCCACCGGGGATCCGCACCCCGAGTCCCGAGGCGATAATTTTCAGTCAGAATAATAAATGGAA
>JAFRPB010000033.1 GCA_017429345.1 Clostridia bacterium
CGCACCTTGCTTGCATCTTTTCCGTCATATCGCCCAAAAATCCCTTGAAAGGCGACAGCCTTCCTGCGGTCTTTTTGAACAATCTGACGAAAAATCTGACGGCGCAATCTGCGCACCGGAATTAATCAGCGCTTACTTAGGCAATAGACATGTCAAATATACGCCCTGCGCCTCGGCGAGTTACCTAATGCCTACTGCCTGTTGACTATTGCCTCTCATCCCGACTTCCCGACTTCACGCTCTTACGAACTTACGACAAACAGAACACGGAGGGAAAATATGTTTTTTGACATGCAGGCAGAAAGGGCGTCGTTTTGCCATAACGGCGAGAAGATCGCGCTGATCCCGGAGCAGATGACGGCTGCGGGGGAGGGCGTATATGAAAAAACGCTGCCGGACGGTCTGACGGCGATCCTTGAGATCGAGACGTTCGGTGAAAACGCGTTTTATCAGCTTCTGAGATTCGAGCACCGCGGAGAAGAGAATTCCGGCATAGTATCGTGCGTGCGCTCGCTCGACCTCTCGCTCCCGGCGGACGGCGACCCCGTATGGGAGAGCATCAAAGGCGATTCCTGCGGCAAAGAGAGTTTCAATCCTCTGAAAAAGACGTTTGCGCCGGGCGATACTTTGCATGTAGAGCCGAAATTCGGCAGACCTTCGGATACCGACGGTTTTCCGTATTTCGACCTTGCGCTCTCCGGGAGCGCGGCGACCTTCGGGATCGGCTGGAGCGGTCAATGGGTCCTCGAGCTGGAACGGACGCAGACGGAGCTGCGCCTGCGCGCGGGGCTCGCCGTCGCCGAGACGTTTCTTTATCCCGGCGAGGGCTTCCGCGCCGCGTCGGTCCTGTGCGCGAGCGCGGAGGATATTTCCGCGTCCCGCAGGGCGTTCCGTCGTCTGACCTTTGACCGTTTCAGTCCGCATACGGAAAACGGCGAATACGTCACGCTGCCGATCGCGGAGCAGAATTTCGACCGTTATTTCGGTAAGCTTGAAGAATGGGCGACGGTCGCGGGGCAGAAAAAATGCGCCGATATCGCCGTGCGCTCTCATATGGACGCGCTCTGGCTCGACGCGGGGTGGTTCAAAGACGGCTTCCCCGCGGGCGTGGGCAATTACAGCTTTGCGCCGGGCTTTCCGGACGGGCTTGCCGAGGTCGGCGAATACGCGCATGAAAAGGGCCTCAGGTTCATTCAGTGGTTCGAGCCGGAGCGCGTCAACTGCTACAGCGAGACCTATCGAGACCACGCCGACGAGGTGATCGTGCTCGAAAGCAAGGGCAGCGTCAACTGTCTTCTGAACATCGGCGAGGAGCGCGTCCGCCGCCGTCTGACCGAGCTGCTCTGCGATATGATAAAGGCGCATCATCTCGATATCTACCGGCAGGATTTCAATATCTGTCCCTCGGGCTACTGGGATACCGAGGATAAAAAACACCCCGGGCGGCGCGGCATGGCGGAGATCCGCTTCGTCGAGGGACATTACAAAATGTGGGATGAGATCCGCGCGCGGTTCCCCGGGCTCGTGATCGACAACTGCGCGAGCGGCGGCAGGCGTCTCGATGTTGAGACGACCCGCCGCGCGGTACCTCTGTGGCGCAGCGACACCGGCTGCAGTCCCGCGACGCAGGAACATCCCAACGACCTTTGGAGCCAGAACCATATCCTTGCGCTGACGCGGTATCTGCCGTATCATTCGAACGGCAGCTGGAGCGCGCGCCCTTACGATATCCGTTCCACGTTCTCCGGCGGCATCGAGATCAATCTCGACGTGTTATCCCCGGATTTTGACCCCGATCCGGTCGTGCCGGTCGTCGAGGAATGCCGACGCCTGCGCAGATACTGGCACGGGGATTTTTATCCGCTCACCGTGCCGGATAACTCCGACCGCATATGGGCGGCGTGGCAGCTCGATCTCGGCGGGGAAGGGCTGATCATCGGGCTGCGCCGCACAAGATGCCCGTTCGCGGAGTTCTCGCCGACGCTCTCGGCGATCGACCCCCGCGCGCGTTACGAGGTCACGGTCACCGACGAAGAAATGAACGCCGCGACGAATACGACGTCCGGCGAAGAATTGCTGCGTATGAAGCTGTATTGCCCCGCGCCGCGCACGAGCGTGATCGTCGAGTATCGGGTATTACGATGATCCGATCAATGCGGAAAGAAATATTTTTCCATGTTTATTGTTTCTGTCCCGCTTTGTCTTTTCGGTTCCGAATTCGGATTTGACAAATCCGCGTCGTTGTGCTAATATCTACTTTGTATATATTTTTTCAGGCAGGTGTTATTTATGAAATGTCCGTTCTGCGGCTATGAAGAGAGTAAGGTCGTCGATTCCCGTCCCACCGATGAGAATACCCGCATCCGGCGCAGGCGCGAGTGCATCAGCTGCGCGAAGCGCTTCACGACCTATGAGATCATCGAGGAAACGCCGATCATCGTTGTGAAGAAAGACAATTCCCGCCAGATCTTCGACCGGAACAAGCTCAGAAACGGACTTCTGAAGGCCTGCGAAAAGCGTCCCGTGCCGCTTGAAGTGATCGAGCGCGCCGTTACAGAGATCGAGTTCAAGCTGCAGAATTCTCTTGAGCGCGAGGTTTCCTCAATGTATATCGGCGAGCTTGTCATGGACGCGCTGCGTGAGATCGACGACGTCGCCTACATTCGTTTCGCTTCCGTATACAAGCAGTTCCAGGATCTGGATTCCTTCCGCGACGAGCTGAAGAAAATCGCAAAAAAATAAAGACGGTACCGTACAGTTCGGATGTGCGGCGTCGCCTGAGTATTTTCCCTTTTCCGGAGAGTTTAAATTATGCCCATCAAGATCGACAACGCGCTGCCCGCGCATCGTCTGCTCGAAAACGAGAATATTTTCGTCATGACCGAGGAGCGCGCTCTCTCGCAGGATATCAGACCGCTTGAGATCGTGATCCTCAATCTGATGCCCACAAAGATCACGACCGAGACGCAGTTTCTGCGTCTTTTAAGTAATTCGCCCCTGCAGGTGAATATAGAGCTTCTTCAGACGGCGACGCATCAGTCGAAGCATACCGCCGCCGAGCATATGCTGAAGTTTTACAGAACGCTCGATGAGATCAAAGACAACCGTTACGACGGCATGATCGTCACCGGCGCGCCGGTGGAAATGCTTGAGTATGAGGACGTCGACTATTGGAGCGAGCTCTGCAGCATCTTCGACTGGGCTGCGAGCCATGTGTATTCCGTCTTTCACGTCTGCTGGGGCGCGCAGGCGGCGCTTTATCATAAATACGGCATTCAGAAGCATGTTCTGCCCGCGAAGATGTTCGGCGTGTTCGAGCATACGCCGATGGATCTCAAGCATCCGCTTCTGCGGGGCTTTGACGATACGTTTTATTCGCCCCATTCGCGCCATACCGAGATCCGCGTGTCGGATATCGCCAACGAGCCGGATCTTTCCGTGCTCGCCCATTCCGATATCGCCGGGGTGCATCTCGTGGCGGATAAGGCTTGCCGCAATTTTTACGCTTTCGGCCATTGCGAATACGACGGCAATACGCTTGCTCTGGAGTATTTCCGCGATAAGGGCAAGGGCCTGGATATCGCCGTGCCGTATAATTATTTCCCGAACGACGATCCGACGCAGCCGCCGCTGATCCGCTGGCGCGGCGCGGGGAGCCTTCTTTTTACCAACTGGCTGAATTATTTCGTATATCAGCGCACGCCTTACGACTTGTCTACGTTAAAGGGAGTCGACGATGAGTTATGACGGTTCTGCGTTCCGTCAGGGCGTCAGCCCCGGCGGAATGTTTGATAAAAACGATGTGCGGCTGCTGATCCTTTCAGTCCTTTCCGACTGCGGCAGACCGGTTTCCGAAAACGTTCTGGTCGGCGGCCTGTTCGGCGGCGGTCTGGCGAATTATTTCGAGCTGAGCGCCGCCGTTGAGGATCTGCTTGAAAAAGGGCTGCTTTCGGTCTCCGAGCGTACCGAAACGGGCGAAAAGCTCGCCGTGACGCGGCAAGGCAGAGAGACAGCGGAGGCCCTTGCGCGGGATCTGCCGAAAAATACGCGACAAAAAGCGGTGGAGAGCGTCGGGTATTTCGAGCTCGCCGAGAAGCGCCGCAGGGAAAATTCCGTCGAGGCGAAAAAGACCGCCGACGGCGGTTTTGCCGTCACGCTGAGCGCCGGCACGCCGGAGGATCCGCTGATGGATCTGACCGTTTATGTCCCGAGCCGCGAGCTTGCCGATGAGATCAGAAAAAAAATGTCCGACGCGCCCGAAAAGCTCTGTGAAAAGATATTCGGGGTTTTATTGGAGGAAAAGCGCGCAGGGTCTCCGGACGTGAACTGACCGGCGTTTTTCCGGAAATGCAGACGGAAGAAAAAGTGTCTTACGGGGGTCATGTTTATGAAATCGACGGCAAAGGTCTGCGCGGCGTTATGCGCCGCGGTTTTGCTTTGTACAATCCTGTTCTCCGGCTGTACCGGATCGGGCGATCCGGCAAAGACCGATATCGTTCCGGCTTCCGTTTCGGAAACCGCGCCGCCGGAATCGTCCCTTGCGGAATCGTCTCTCAGTGAATCGACGCCGCAGGAAACGACCGCGCGGGAACCGGAGACGACCGATACGGTCGATATTCATACTGCGTATGAGACGTATCTTGAAGAGAAACTGATTCCCGAATACGGCAGATGTGACGATACGGAAACGGAGCGCTGCCCGCAGGGGATCGTTTCCGTTTCATATCTTGATCCCGACGGCGACGGAACGGAGGAAATGGTTGTCGCTTATACGGAAAAGGAAGCGGAGGATACGTTTTTCCGGGTTGCCTGTTACGGATTTGAGAATGGCGAGGTCGTCCGTCTTGGAACAGTGACGCCCTGTTCGGAGCTGTATTATTACAACAGGTTCGGAAATAAACACGCTCTGCCGTTTGAAGAGTGTCAGTATGATATCGCGCTGTCTTCCGTGCGTCAGGGAGAACAGACGCTTATCATATATGAATGCGTTTCTCTGTATGATGATCATGAATATGAATGCTGCGTGCTCGGTCTCGAAGATCGCGGGTTCACCGAGCTCGCGAATATCTTCAGGCCCAGCATCGGCTCGGACGGGACCGAGACTGCGGTAAGCATAAAGCTGCCCGCGGAAATGGACATAGAGTCTCCGGACGTGGATTTTTCGGTCGACGGAGCGGGAGAGTATTTTAAGGAAGATTTTCAGGGCCACGGCGAAACGGTTCTGTATTATCACGGCGGCGCGGACAGCGAATATGTTTACAACGCCCGGTATGCTTCCGTTCGGGAAGCGGTGAGCGGGTTTTTCGCCTGCTTCGGCGTCGGTAAGCCGGAGTATTGTTCCATCGATCGGTCGGATTGGCGCTGCTCCCTTGTTCTTCCCGACGCGCAGAGCCGGCTGTTTGAGCTGCGGCACGAGTTTTCCTATTCCGAACCCGCCCAGAAGTTCATTCTTTTCCGCGCCTGAGTAAACGACGGTTCAATCAAAAATTACCCGCCGCGTCAGGATCTCTGTCTGACGCGACGGGCGTTTTCAATAAATAAGGAAAGCTTTTTTACTGCGCCGGATAGTTAAGCTTTTATTCTGTCGGGATAAAAGCATCTGCATTTCCGGGAGGACTTAAGGCAATGCCGCACGCTCGTATTTGTGCGGTGTTGCCTTATTGTTTTTCCCTCTCCGCGAGGATCTTTTCCCACTTCTCCCGTTGCGAATCGTAGATCTCGTCGGGGATGTCGGGCGTGCCGTTCTTCGTGGTGGGCAGCAGCATATCCCCCGCGACGTCGGGCATCGTGCAGGCGACGTCGTTTCTCCATTTGTCGCGTTCCTCTTTTCTGCGCAGGTCGGGGATCTCCATCGGCGCGCCGCCCGCGAGGATCGAGCGGAAGGCGAACAGCCCGGGCAGGGACATATCCAGCGCCTCGTAAACGTCGATCGTGTCGGCGGTCTCGTCGCCTTTGATCTTCTCGATGAAATAATACATCGACCAGAAATCGGAGCCGCCGTGACCGAAGCCGCGGCTTTTCTCCTCGCGCTCGGCAGGCAGATAGGTCTCGATCTGCGTCTTCGTGCCGTAATCGCCGTCGAACGCGTCCGCGTTGATATAGATGCGGTCGTGACCGCCGTTCTGCGCGTCCTCGCGGGCGGACTCCATTCTGCCCTTCGAGCCGTATACGACGTACGAAATATTGTTTTTATAAAGGTCGCCGTGGATGCTCTTGACGATCGCGCCGTTCTCGAGCGTGACCATCTCGACGCCGAAGGTCGCGCACCGCGAGCCGGTGCGGAAGCGGCGGTCGTTTTTCGTCGGCTCAAAACCGGTCACCGAGACGGGACGCAGCCCCGTGATGTGAATGATCGGCCCGAGCGAATGGGTGCAGTAGAAGGTCGAGAACATATTGTTGCGCCAGTGGTCCTTCTCGCCGTAGGCGATCTCTGGCCAGATCGACTCGCAGTTGTGGACGTATTCGCCCTCGCCGTATTCGAATTCGCCGATCTTCCCTTCGCGGTAGAGCCTGCGCATCTCGCGCGGCGCCGCCATATAGCAGTAATTCTCGCCGTAGGCATAGATCTTGCCGGTGCGCTCGACCGCCTCGATCAGCTCGACCGCCTCTTTCAGCGTCTGCACGGGCAGGACCTCCGAGAAGACGTGCTTGCCCTCCTCCATCGCGCGGATCGCGAAGGGCGCGTGCTCGTTGGCGTAGTTCGCGAGCACGACCGCGTCCATATCGTGTTTGATGAAGTCCCCGAAATTATCATAATAGGCGATCGGCAGCCCCTCGGAACCGCGGCGCACCTCGTCGAGCAGGTAGACCGCCTTATCGCAGACCGCCACGACCTCGGCGTTCTCCGCCTGTTTGCAGTAATTGATCATCGTTTCGCCGCGGCGCGCGCCGAGCACGCCGACTCTGATCTTCTTCATCGCAAAAAAAACTCCTTTTTTTCTTAAATATATCACGTTTTGCGGATCAGAACAACATTTTTTCCGAAAGATCCGAAATTTCCCGTTGCGGGAGGGCGCTTGTGTATACAATTATCGGGAATAGTGTACAAAAACCGAAATTGTTAATAATATTAACAATTCTATCTAAAAAAACACAAAACTATGTTTTATAATGATAAATGCCTATTTGTACCCATATCATTTTTGAAAGGGCGTATTGGAATGAAGAAAAACCTGAGAAAATCGCTGAGCGTTCTGCTCAGTATCCTGATGGCGTTCTCCGTCATGACGGTCGGTCTCAACGTGACCGCGTCTGCGGCAGGCGCGTCCGCGCCGCTGATCGGCCGTTATTTTTCCACGACGGACCCGTGGTACGACGCTGTGACAGACAACAGCAGCGGCCTGGGATGGGTCGTCGGCGGCTTTCCGTCGTACAATGCGGAGACCGGATTTACTTCTATGCAGGACTATCTGAAAATCAACAACACGAGCCTGTTCTCGGGAGTTTCCGCATCGACGGGCATCACCGTGGCGTTTAAGTATACGCCGAACGCCGGCGGCAACTACCGCCATCTGCTCTCGTTCGGCGCGAACGACGCCTCCACGATCGCGAAGCATCTTTATATCTCCGCGAACCCGTCGCACGTCGGCGGCGGAACGAAGGTCCCCGTGATCGGTTATGTGGACGCGGGCGGCGATCAGCATATCAACGCCTATCCCTCCGACGGCCCCGCGTTCGAGGTCGGCGCGACCTATGACGTAATGATCTCCATTTCCGCGACGCAGATCGTCTATCTCATCAACGGCGTTCTCTGCACGACCGCCTGCGACGCCGACAGCGCGACTTATCTGACACAGTTTCTGAACGAAGTCAGCACGTATCAGAACAACTTCATCGGCCGTTCCCGCTGGAACGACAGCAACTTCGACGGCTCCGTCAAGGATCTTCGCATCTACGGCGCAGCGCTGCTCGACAAGGAGAGCCTGATCGCCTATAACGCGGCGCAGTTCGACGCGGAATACGGCAGCGTGAATCTGTCGCTGAATCTGACGCAGTCCAACGCGGTGAACCGGTTCAACGCGGTCGCGTATCATACCGAGAACGAAGCGGTCGGCGCTTACAGCAACCTCGTTTACGCGCCCTATGATCAGACGAATTTCACCGGAGGAGACGACTACGACGGTTACAAGGAGATCGGCGCGATCTACTTCAAGATCATCACCCCGAGCAGCATCGTTATGGTCTACGACGGCGTGCACGACGTGTATTCGCCGATCGAGGTCGAAACATTAAAGCATGATAAGGCGGCGGTCAGCAACCAGGCGCTCAGATACGTGGAATCCAAGAGCGCGATCCTCCCGCTGGCGCAGTACTGGTACGGTTATCAGGACGGCGGCGGAAACAACTACAAGCTCTGGGCGGGTCCTATGACCGGCAACTGGTTCTCGCACGTCAGCGAAGACGCCTGGGACGTCGGTCAGGACAATACGGGTACGCCCCGGTTCTGGTGGAACAAGGTCGTCTATAACGGCAGCGGCAACACGACCTCCTACTTTGAGGTCGTCCGCAACCTCGAATTCAACGTCTCGTCGCCGTTTGACAACTGGGGATATAAGGATGGTTACGGCGACCTCGCGTCGGAATCCAACTATTACGTCCTGAACTACAAGCCCGTCTACGACGCGCTTCCGTACGCGCTTTCCTGCTATACCGAGCTTAGCGCGAACGCATGGAAATATACCGACGAATCCGTCGCCCGCGCCAAGGCGACGATCTATCAGATGCTCGCGGCAAATCCGAATAACACCGATTATACTTACGGTACGGACGCTTCCGCGGCGGTCGCGAGCTGCGGCGTCAACCTTACGAGAGCCGCCCTGCTGCTCGGCGCGTTCAATTCGAACACCTACGGCTATGAAGGGCTTCAGCTTGTGAAGAAGGTCGGGACGATCCGTTTCGAGGATTACGACGGCCGCCTGATCGCTTCCGCGCCCTACGAATACGGCGATTTGCCCAACTGCACCGCGCCCGATGACAAACCGGCGGACGATACGTATCACTATTCGTTCTCGAACTGGAGCCCCGCGATCGAGGAAGTGAGCGGCGACCGGACCTATACCGCGGTCTACAGCGGCGAAGCGCATCACAGCACCACGGCGGCGACCTGTAATGCGAAAGCGGTCTGCGACGAATGCGGCGCGACCTTCGGCGACTACGCCGACCACGCATACGGCACGCTGACCCCGGCGCAGGCGGCAGGCTGCACCGAGGCAGGCAATATTGCCTACTATCATTGCGCGGTATGCGGCAAGTATTTCGACGCGGATAAAAACGAGGTCGAAGATATCGTTATCGCGGCGAACGGGCACGCTCTGACCGAGCATGCGGCGAAGTCCGCCACCTGTACCGAAGAAGGCAACATCGCTTACTGGGAGTGCGGCGTCTGCCATAAGTTCTTCACCGACGCCGCGGGCGAAAACGAGATCTCCGCGGAAAATATCGTCGTTGCGAAGATCGCCCACGCTCTGACCGGGCATGCGGCGAACGACGCCACCTGCACCGAAGACGGCAATATCGCTTACTGGGAGTGCGGCGACTGCCATAAGATATTCTCCGATGCCGCCGGCGCGAACGAGATCGCGGCCGCCGATACGGTCATTCCCGCATCCGGTCACGGCACCGTTGCCGAGGGCACTGCCGAGATCAGAGACGCTGCGGAAGCCGGCTGCCTGACGGGCGGTTATACCGGCGATACCTGGTGCCTGAAGTGCAATACGAAGATCGCCGAGGGCGAAGCGATCGAACCGCGCGGCCACGCCTACGATTCCTTTGAGATCACGTACGCGGCGACCTGCTCCGCGACGGGCCTGAAGACCTATACCTGCAGCCGCTGCGGCGACACCTCGAAGACCGAGGAGATCCCGATCGACGGCAACGCCCATGCCTGGAGCTGGCGCGACGACGGCGATACGCACGCGCATATCTGCGCAAACAATCCCGAACACAACGAGACCGGCCTTGCGCATACCATGGAAGTCTACGAGCGCCAGAACGCGACGACCTCCGCCGCGGGCTACGAAAAGAGCCGCTGCTCCGACTGCGGACATGAAGAAGAAAAAGTCCTGCCCGTGCTCGAGCGCGAGTACGGTCCCTGGGTCGACGACGGAAACGGCAGCACGCATACCAGAACCGCGACTGACGGCTCCGGCGAGACCCAGACCCAGGATCATATCCTGGTGGATGATCCCGAGCACAGCACGCCGTCCACCTGCGGCAGCGACAAAATTACCGCGAAAATATGCCAGGATTGCGGCGCGATCCTGTATACTACGTATCCCGGCACCGCCACCGGCAACCACTCTTGGGGAAATCCGAAGAGCACGACGCCCGGCACCTGCATCACTCCCGCTGCCGAGTTCTATGAGTGCAGCGTCTGTCATCAGACCAAGACCGAATACGGTGAGAAGGATATGACCAACCACGTCGGCGAACAGGTCGTGCGGAACGCGCAGACTGCCGACTGCAACAACGAGGGCTATTCGGGCGATACCTACTGCTCCGCCTGCGATACGCTGCTCTTCATCGGCACCACCAGCCCGAAGACCGGTCACTCCTGGGAGATGACAGGCCACACGAGCGATAATCCCTGCGTCCGCGCCGGCACGAACACCTATACCTGCCGCAACTGCGGCGAGGTCCGCACGCTCTTTGAGCCTGCGAAGGGGCATAACTTCTCCGCATGGAAGATCGTTGAAGAAGCGACCTGTGACGCGAAGGGCGTCGAATCGCGCACCTGCTCCGCCTGCGGAACGGTCGAGACGAGAGATATCCCCGCGCTCGGGCATACCGACGCGGACGGCGACGGTATCTGCGACCGCTGCGATACGGAGTATACGGATCCCTCTGCGCCGACCTACGTGTTCCGCTGCACGCACTGCGACACTTACGAATCGCATAAGAATATTCCGGTCGTCGGTATCTTCTATGCGTTCATCCACTTCTTCATTCACTACGGTCAGATGATCGGTATTCTTTCGATGAATTATTGATCGGCGTATAAATAAAGCCGGCGCGTCAGAAATGGCGCGCCGGCTTTTATCGATGTTAATGATATCGTGATATCGGGGTTCGGATATCGGGGTTCGGACATCGCTGTTCTCACAACAATCCCAATTTTCTTTGGCGCACGGCGTAGGGTTTGCCTCTCGCAAAACGCAATTGACGCGTAAAGAAAACAGTCCGGGGGACTGTTTTCAGCGGCAACTGCAGCGGCTTTGCCGCGCAGCCCGGTCGGGCACACGCAACACGCTTTCGCATCTTCGACCGCCGCCCGTCGACCGTCGACCGAAAAAATCGGACCCGTGCAGAGCACGGATCCGATTTTTTACTCGAGCTCAAACGCTCCCGTATATAATTGATAGTACTTGCCTTTCTCCGCGAGCAGCTTTTCGTGGCTGCCGCGCTCGATGATCCGTCCGTTCTCGAGCACCATGATCACGTCTGCGTTCTTGACGGTCGAGAGGCGGTGGGCGATGACGAACACCGTTCTGCCCTTCATCAGCGCGTCCATGCCGCGCTGCACGATCGCCTCGGTGCGCGTATCGATCGAGCTCGTCGCCTCGTCGAGGATCATCACCGGCGGGTCGGCGACCGCCGCGCGGGCGATCGAGAGCAGCTGCCTTTGGCCCTGCGAGAGGTTCGCGCCGTTGCCCGCGAGAAGTGTGTTATAGCCGTCGGGCAGGCGGGAGATGAAGTCGTGCGCGCCGGCGAGACGGGCCGCGGCGATACATTCCTCATCCGTCGCGTCGAGCCGCCCGTAGCGGATATTGTCCATGACCGTGCCCGTGAACAGGTTCACGTCCTGCAGCACGACGCCGAGGGAATGCCGCAGGTCGGCTTTCTTGATCTTATTGATATTGATGCCGTCGTAGCGGATCTTGCCGTCGGCGATGTCGTAGAAGCGGTTGATCAGGTTCGTGATCGTGGTCTTGCCCGCGCCGGTGGCGCCGACGAAGGCGACCTTCTGCCCGGGCTCGGCGTAGATGCTGACCTCGTGCAGCACGGTCTTTTTGCCGTCGTAGCTGAAATCCACGTCAAACAGCCGCACGTCGCCGGTCAGGCGCGAATAGGTCAGCGTGCCGTCGCCGTGGGGATGCTTCCACGCCCACAGGCCGGTATGCTCCGCCGTCTCGACGAGCTCGCCGTTCTCCTCCTTCGCGTTCACGAGGGTGACGTAGCCGTCGTCGGTCTCGGGCGCCTCGTCGATCAGGTCGAAGATGCGGTCCGCGCCGGCAAGGCCCATCACGACGAAGTTGATCTGGTGCGACACCTGCCCGATCGAGCCCGCGAACTGCTTGGTCATATTGAGGAACGGCACGACCACCGCGAGACTCAAAAGCTTGCCTGAGAGGCTGACGTTCGGCACATGTGTGATCAGCAGGATTCCGCCGACGATCGCCACGAGCACGTAAAGGATATTGCCCACGTTGTTGAGCACGGGTCCCAGCAGGTTCGCGTAGCGGTTCGCGGCGCGCGCCTCGCTGTAAAGCTCCTCGTTGATCTTATCGAAGTCCGCCTTGCTCGCGTCTTCGTGGCAGAAGACCTTGACGACCTTCTGGCCGTTCATCATCTCCTGCACGAAGCCCTCTTCTTTGCCGATCGCCGCCTGCTGGCGGATGAAATGCCGCGCCGAGCCGCCGCCCACGACCTTGGTGAGGAACAGGATGAGCACCATGCCGAAGACCACGACGAGGGTCATCCATACGCTGAAATACAGCATGATGAATGAAAGCCCCGTGATCACGATCACGGTATTGAGCAGCTGCGGGAAGCTCTGCGAGATCATCTGCCGCAGCGCGTCGATATCGTTCGTATAATAGCTCATGATATCGCCGAAATTGTGCGTGTCGAAGTATTTGATCGGCAGGTTCTGCATGCCGTCGAACATCTTTTTGCGCAGCTTGTTCAGCGTGCCCTGGGTGATGATCGCTATCATCTGGTTGAAAGCGACGCCCGCGGCGAGGGAGATCACATAGAACACGACCAGCACGAGCACGGCGGAAATGATATCGTGCGCGACGGCGCTCCAGTCGCCGCTCTGCCAGCTCATTTCGATAATGCCGATCACGCGCTGCATGAAGATCGAGGGGATCGTGCTGACCGCCGCGGAGACGACGATGCACACGATCGTCAGCGGCAGCATCACGGGATAAAAGCCGAACATCGTTTTCAGAAGCCGCGGCAGGGTGCCCTTTTTCGCCTTGGAGACGTTTCTGCGGTTACTCTTCTGCATGACCGTCACCTGCCTTTCCCTGCGCATCGCCGTCCGCGGGACCGTCGTCCGCGGCCTTGTTCTGCGATTCGTAGACCTCGCGGTAAATATCGTTGGATTTCAGAAGCTCTTCGTGGGTGCCGACGGCGTTGATCCTGCCGCCGTCCATCACGATGATGCGGTCGGCGTTCTCGACCGACGCGGTGCGCTGGGCGATGATGAGCTTCGTCGTCTCGGGAATAAATTCCGCCATCGCCTTGCGGATCTCGGCGTCCGTCTTTGTGTCGACGGCGCTGGTGGAGTCGTCTAAAATCAGGATCTTCGGCTTCTTGAGGATCGCCCGCGCGATGCACAGGCGCTGCTTCTGCCCGCCGGAGACGTTCGTGCCGCCCTGCTCGATGTAGGTATCGTATTTGTCGGGAAATTTTTCGATGAATTCGTCCGCGCAGGCGAGGCGGCACGCGGCGACGAGCTCTTCGTCCGTCGCGTCCGGATTGCCCCAGCGCAGGTTCTCCTTGATCGTGCCGGAGAACAGCACGTTCTTCTGCAGCACCACGGCGACGCCGTCGCGCAGCGTTTCGAGATCGTATTCCTTCACGTCTCTGCCGCCCACGCGCACCGTTCCTTCGGTCGCGTCGTAGAGGCGGGAGATCAGCTGGATCAGCGTGGACTTCGACGAGCCCGTGCCGCCGATGATGCCGACCGTCTCGCCCGAGCGGATATGCAGATCCACGTCCGAAAGGGCGTTCATCTCCGCCGCGGCGGAGTATTTGAAGCTCACGCCGTCGAAGTCGATTCTGACTTCGGGGATCTCATACACCGGGTTCTCGGGGTTCGTAAGAGTGCTTTTTTCGTTCAGGACTTCCGTGATGCGCTTCGCGGATTCGGCGGAGATCGTGATCATCACGAACACCATCGAGACCATCATCATGCTCATCAGGATCATGAAGCTGTAGGTCAGCATCGCAGAGAGCTGCCCGACGTTGAACTTCGCGCCCGTCGTGGAGATGATGACGTAGGAGCCGAAGGTCAGCGTGAAAACCATGACCGCGTAAAGGCAGAACTGCATGATCGGGCCGTTCAGCGCGATGAAGCGCTCGGCGCGGGTGAAGTCGCGGCACACGTCGTCCGCCGCGGCGTTGAATTTCTGCTTTTCGTAGTCCTCGCGCACGAAGGATTTGACCACGCGCATCGCGCTGACGTTCTCCTCGACGGAGCCGTTCAGCTTGTCGTATTTCTTGAACACGCGCTTGAACATCGGCATGACCTTGCGGATGATCGAGAACAGGCCGAGCGCCATCAGCGGCACCAGCACGACGAAGATCCAAGCCATTTTTCCGCCCATGACGAACGCCATCACGAAGGCGAAGATCAGCATGAACGGGCAGCGGATCGCCGTGCGGATGATGGTCATATACGCCGTCTGCACGTTCGTCACGTCCGTGGTCAGGCGCGTAACGAGCGAGGCGGTGGAGAATCTGTCGATGTTCTCGAATGAGAAATTCTGGATATTGTAATACATATCCTTGCGCAGGTTTTTCGCGAAGCCGCAGGAGGCGGTGGCGCAGGTCGCCCCCGCGACGGAGCCGAAGGTCAGCGACAGGACCGCCATCAGCGCGAGAAGCCCGCCGTCCTTCAGGATGACGCTCATCTCGCAGCCCGCCTGGATCTGATTGACCAGATCCGCGGTGATGAACGGGATCACGCACTCGAGCACGACCTCGAACGCCACGAGGATCGGCGTGAGGATCGACGGCTTCTTGTATTCCCGCACGGATTTTAACAGGGTTTTAAACAAATGCATCAACTCGCTTTTTAGAGTCTGGATTATCGCGGCTGAATTGCCTCCGATAAAAGTGTGGAGTGTGCAGAGTGCAGAGTGAAGTGAAGGAAGTCGCTTCGCGACTTGATGTATAACGTGAATGACAGACTGATGAAAAACATAGGCACAGATCTGAATATAAAGTTTTATAATAGGGGTACGGGGCAGAGCCCAATGTCATTAAGTTAAGGATTCCTCAAAAGAGGGGTCCTACTTTTTTTGAAAAAAACGAGTTTTTTTCAAAAAAGGGCTTGACAAATGAGCCAAAATGTGCGGTCGCATTGGCGGCGAAC
>JAFRPB010000034.1 GCA_017429345.1 Clostridia bacterium
AACGGCTGACATCTGACTTCTTTTCACTGGAAAAAATCATGCATTCTTTCCGGTCTGGTTTGGTGTGCCCCTTTTCGGTTATTGAAAAAATTTCACTTTTTTCTCATTTTCCTATTGACTTTTTGTTTGCAGACTCCGTTATTTTGGTAATTCTATTTTACAAAGAATCCGGCAAAAAGTCAATAGAGCGGGAATATCGTTTACACGATCGGCAAAAAAACGCAAAATTCAGGTAATATCGAAATACCCGGCGAGCTTCTTGAACCGCGGTTCAAAAACAAAGAATCGATCGAGCATTTTTCCGAACAGACCGATCAGAACGCCGTTGCAGGCGGTCAGAACGAGGGTGCCGACGCCGACCCCGACGAAGCTGTGAAACAGAAGAAGCGTCATCGCGCAGGAGATCAGAAGAAACGCCGCGTCGTAGCAGATCTTGAATTTATTGCGGTCAAGGCCGAATTTTTCCGACACGCCCTTGACGAAGAAGTCGTAGACCTGCGGATAGAAATAGGTGCGGAAAAACATCGCGATCGAAAGCGAGGTCATCAGCATGCTGAGAATGAAATAGACGATGCGCAAAGCCATCGGCAGCGATCCGGGCGGCGTGATATCGGGATTGAAATGCGGGATCACGAGCCGCCAGAGGTCGAGCGCCGCGCCGTAGACGAGGCCGGTCAGGAACGAGCTGAGATAAACGAGCTTCACCTTGCGCATCAGGATGCAGAACAGAACGATCAGCACGCCCTGCACGACGTATTCAGCCTGCCCGAAGGTCAGGAACGTAAGCTTCTGCGAAAGGATATACGCCGGCGCGACGATCATGGAAATGCCGAGATCCGCGCACGTCGCCATCGCGACGGAAAAGGAGATCAGCAATATCGCGAGGATATAATCGACCTCCGAAGAAATCTTGATCTTTTTCATAAGTAAGCCGGGCTTCTAAAAAGCGTTCTCTATGTGATTGATCTTATACTGCGTCGGGTCCGTATAATACACTTCGATGATATCGAACCGCACGGGCTTCTCCGCTTTATAGATCTTGCCGATCGCCGCGCCGGCGCGCTTTAGATTTCTCTGTTTATCAACGTCGACCGCCTCCGCCGGCGGCAAAAGCGCGTCGGGATTTCTCGTCTTGACCTCGACGCAGACGAGCCGGTCGCCGTCCTCGGCGATGATATCCGTCTCGGTTCTGCCGACGCGGAAATTCGTGTTCACGATCCGCCATCCCTTGTCCCGCAGGGCTCTCACGGCAAGAATCTCGCCCCACAGACCTGTCTTTCTCGCTTCATCCATTGTGTTTTTCCTCAAAGTTTTTCAGAAACGTTCTGCGGTGCACGGGCGAGACGCCGTATCTGCGGATCATCTCATAATGCAGCGCCGTGCCGTACCCCTTGTGTTTTTCAAACTGATACTCGGGGTATTTTTCCGCGAGCGTCTTCATATAGCGGTCCCGCGAGACCTTCGCGACGATCGAGGCGGCGGCGATCGAATAGGAGAGCGCGTCGCCCTTGATGACCGTCTGCTCCGAAAAGCCCGTTCTCGGCGCTTTGTTGCCGTCCACGAGCAGAAGATCAGGGCGCGAAGACAGCCCTTCCGCGGCGCGCTTCATCGCGAGAAACGCGGCGTTCAGGATATTTATTTCGTCGATCTCCGCGACGGTCGCGATCCCGACCGCCCAGATCACCGACGGATCGCCCGTCAGCTTTTCAAAAAGCAGCTCGCGCTTTTTCTCCGTAAGTTTTTTCGAGTCGTTCAACCCCGAAACGTCGAACCCCTCGGGCAGAATCACCGCCCCGGCGTAGACGTCCCCGGCAAGAGGACCGCGCCCAGCCTCATCAACGCCCGCGATCACGGCAAAGCCGCGCGCGCGCGCCTCATTTTCGATATCAAAGCTTATCATAATATCTTCTCCGTTTTTCAGACGTATTCCGACGGCTTCTCAAAAGAGATCCTGCCGAGCTTTCCCGCCTTGAACTCGTTTAAAAGCATATTCGCGGCGCGGTCGGTATCGACCTCTCCCCCGCCGACGAGCATCCCGCGTTTTCTGCCGATCATGCAAAGCAGCTCATAGGGCTCGATCTCGCCCTGCTGCGTTATTTTATACCGCTCCTCGAGCTTTTCGGGATAGAGGCGGTATAAGACGTCCGCGAGGCGCATCGCCAGCAGCTCCGGGTCGAGTACGGAATCCTTGATGCCGCCGGTGAACGCGAGCTTGTCTCCCACGGCGGGATCGTCGAATTTCGGCCACAGCACGCCCGGCGTATCCAGAAGCTCCAGCCCCTCGCCGACGACGAACCACTGATTCGAGCGTGTAACGCCGGCGCGGTTTTCGACCTTCGCCTTGCTGCCGCCCGCCATACGGTTGATAAAGGACGACTTGCCCGTGTTCGGAATGCCGACCACCATCACGCGGACCGGTCTGCCAGCCATGCCCTTTTCGGCGTTGCTTTCGATCTTTTCCCGGCAGACGTCCCGCACAAGCGCGCGGTATTTGTTGAGGCCCCTGCCGCTGCGGCAATCCGCCGCGAGCGCCGCGTGATGCTCGCGTTTATAATACTCGATCCACTGAGAAGTAATATTGTCGTCTGCAAGGTCGCATTTATTCAGAAGATAGATCCGCGGCTTGCCGCCGATGATCTCGTCAAGCTCCGGGTTCTCCGAGCTTTTCGGGACACGCGCGTCCAGAAGCACGGTGACCGCGTCGGTCAGAGGCAGAAGCTCTTTGATCTGACGGCGGGTTTTCGCCATGTGCCCGGGGAACCATTGAATGTTTTGTTTGATTTGTTCCGGCATGATTTTACCTCATAAAAAAACAGTGAACAATTCCGGTATCGCCGCAACCGTTCACTGTATTCTGTATCGTTTTCAGTTCGCCTGCACGGACTCGCGGAAGGATTTGTTGATATCCCAGTTGCCGAACGGAAGGATCCTGCAGATCGCCTTGCCGAGGATATACTCCTCACGGCAGAAGCCCACGTCGAGCGAGCGGCTGTCGGTGGAACCGTTCCGGTTGTCGCCCATCATGAACACATAGCCGTAGGGCACCGTCAGCGGGAACGTCTGATCTCGCCCGGAACGCCGCGTTGTAGGTTCCATAACATATCCCGTCTCCTCAAGCGCCTTGCCGTCGACGTAGACGATACCGAGATTGAAATCGATATCCACCGTCTGCCCGCCGACCGCGATCACGCGTTTGACAAGCGGCTCGTTGAAGATCGTCGGCGGATAAGAGATGATGATATCGCCGTACTCCGGCCCGTTGTAGATCGGCGTAACGAGAAGCCAGTCCTTCGCGTGCAGCGTAGGCTCCATCGAAGAGCCCTCGACGCCCACGGGACGAACGATAAACACGAAGATGATCGCGATCGCCGTCAGCGCGGCGACGAATACGGAAGCGATCTCGATCAGGCTGCCGGCAAGAGAAAACTCAACCTGCTCCTCATCGGGATTATTCCCGGCCTTTGCTTTCTTGTTTCTTTTTTTGCCGCGGGTCACGCCGACCTCCGGCGCGGCGGCAGACGCGTTTATTATATTATCGTTTTCAGGGATGCCCTGTTCGGTAATGTTATTATCATCCATATTCTCGCATTCCCCTTTCTGAGAATTACCCCCGAAAACCAAAAAGGGAGCGAGAAACGCTCCCTCCGGTTGTCGGTACACAGAGGGTAGGTACCCTGTGCTGAAAATGACACGCAGATAAAGACCGGTCAGCGGATAACTTCCTTGACCTTCGCGGCTTTACCGACTCTGTCGCGCAGATAATAAAGCTTCGCTCTGCGGACATGACCGTGTCTGACGACGTCGACCTTCGCCACATTGGGAGAATGGATCGGGAAAACTCTTTCAACGCCGACGCCGAAGGAAAGACGGCGGACGGTGAAGGTTTCGGAAACGCCGCCGCCCTTGCGCGCGATCACGGTGCCCTCGAAGACCTGAATTCTCTCTCTCTCGCCTTCACGGATCTTCACGTGTACTCTCACGGTATCACCGATGTCAAACTGCGGAGCGTCGCTCTTGATGCTGGACTCGGCGATCATTTTCAAAGCGTCCATAATAATACCTCCAGATTTTTTCAGCCGTTCATTCCCCACCGGCGTCGGAGGACAGAGGACCGACCGCTTTAATGTAATTTCAGCGTTACACTAAACGCCGCCCCGGACAAAGGGCGCAAAGAACGCTTGTTATATAATATCACAGGAATATCAAATATGCAATACCCAATTTTATTTTTTTTTCGGATACGGGATTCGAGAATCGAGAATCGAGAAACGAGATGCGCGGCTTCGCTGCAGAGATGAGAGATAAGGGATAAGAGATAAGAAGCGCAGGACGGCGTATTGCGTACCGGATTCACGATCTCACGAATGCCGACTGACAAATAACGATTCCACATCTCACCTCTCACATCTCACATTTCACATCTCACTATTTCACGATCTTCACGCTCTTCGCGCTGCTCCACGCGGAGTAATACTTGACGCTTGAAACGGTCTTGTATGCTCTGACGCGAACATAGTATGTGCTGCCCTTCGTCAGGCTCGCGATCGTTTTGGAAAGCGTCGAAGCGCCGCTGACCGTGACGGTCTTCGCGCTTGTGAACTTGCTGTTCGTCGCGTACTGGATCTGATAACCCGTCGCCTTGGCGTTCTGCGCCCACTTGACGGTCATTGAGCCCGCTGCGGAGTTCGTGACGCTCGAGATCGCAACGCCGGTCAGACGATAGGTCGCTTTTGCGGTATATGCGCTCTTCGTCGTGCCTTTGTACGCCTTGACGATGTAAGTGTATTTCACACCGTTTTTATCCTTGACCGCCGTATCAGTAAACGTAACCGTCGCGGTGTCAGTGATCTTCTTCACGAGCGAATAGCTGCCCGAACCGGCTTTTCTGTAGACATAATAGCCCGTCGCGCCGGTAACCTTTGTCCATTTGACATAGATCCCGCTCGCGATATTCGTCAGCGTCGGCTTTACCGCAGAAAGACGCGTCATGCTCTTCGCCGTATACGCGCCCTTCGTTGTGCTCTTGTAGGCGCGCACGGCGTAGGTATACTTCGTGCCGGAAACCGCGGTTGTATCGGTATAGGTCAGCGTATCGGCGCCGACGATCTTCTTGAGCGTCGTGTAGCTGCCGGAGCCGGTCTTGCGGAATACGTAGTAGCCGTCGGCGCCCGCGACTTTCGTCCAAGTCAGCGTCATTCCGGTCTTGCCGTTCGCGAGGGTCGGGGTGATCGGCGCAAGGCAGGTGATCGACTTCGCCGTGTAGGTTCCTCTTTCCGTGCCGCGGTAGGATTTCACGCAGTAGGTGTATTTCGTGCCGGGCTCGGCGGACGTGTCGGTATAAGTCAACGTCGTATTCGAGGTGATCTTTCTGATCGCTTTATATGAGGTCGAGGCGGTCTTGCGGTAGACGTAGTAGCCGGTCGCGTTCGCGTCCTGCGCCCAGGTAAGCTTGATACCCGTGGTCACATTCTCCGCCGTAACGGCGATCTTTGCGAGGGCTTTCGGGATCGCCTCGGTCTTCGTCTCGCCGCAGACGGTGCAGGTGTAGGTCTTTACGCCCGTCGCGGTCGTCGTCGCGGCGGTCGTCACAACGCCGCCGTCCCAGGTGTGCTCAGTGTGCCTACCGTGCATTAAGTCGACAAAGAAGGTGTTCTCATTATTTTTTGTATAGTATTCTTCTTCCGCCGTAACAGCTTTAAAGACGATCGTGTTTGCTGTCCCGCCGAGCAGCTCTTCCGTTATCGGAATCAAGCGGATAAATCTGTCTCCTGTCTGCAATTCGCCGAGATCGAAGCTCTGCGCGGGCGTCTGGGCGTCGCCGATATACATCTCCAGTGTCCCACTGTTCGCGGACGCGCCGTTATTAACGACGTTCACCGCCACAGACCGGCTCTCGCCGATGCTGATCAATTCAGCGGAAACGTCAATATCTGCATAGCCGAGTGTTACGGTCTGTTCGTCCTGCGTATATTCCCCGTTTTCATCCGTTGCGATCACACAGACGGAATACGCCTGCTTTGTTACGGCTTCGTTGAACACTGCTTCGGTTTCGACCATCGCCGTTTTGCCGGACAAAATTGCAATTTTCCGTTCGTCGTTGCAGATGACCGTGCCGTCCTCGCCGGTGATCGTAACGCGAACGCTCTCGATCGCGGCGGTGCCGCGGTTCGTTATTACGACGTTGACCGGCAGCTCCGCATCCTCTGCGACGAGGGCTTGATCGAAGTCAACCGCTTCGATCGTGATTTCGCTTTGCTCCCCGGCGGTCATCCACGCCAGCGTGCAGTCGTCGTCAACGGCATCCTCCGTCACGGTGACGTTTTTGATCGACATGACGAAAATCTCGTTTCCGGCGACCATCGCGCCGGAAAGGCAGTCGATATATCCGGACTGCGCCGTCAGCGGAACGCCGCCGATCGCGCCGTCGTCTCTCAGGAACGCTGTAAAAATCTGTGAACTGTCGCTATCCGCGGCAAGATAAGCAACACGTTCGCCGTCAATCAGATATTTATCGGTAAAGCCGTTCAACTCATAGGAAACAAGCGTCGGCTCCACGAGCTCCTCCGTTTTATATAACGCGCCGTCGCCGTACCAGTAAAGCCCGTTGCCGCTGAACGTCGGGTTGGAAAGCGTTCCAGACGCAAAACAAAACGTATTCTCTCCCGCCTTCACAAACAGCGAACGGTCGTCCGTTGTGGCAAGGTCGTTATCGCCGTCCGTAATATATGCGACGCAGATATTGTCGTCCAGAACGCCCGCTGCCATACCGACAATGCTGTTCATATTCTCTTCGAGCGTCTCAGGCGCGGACCACTCTTCGCCGTCAAAGACGCTGCGCATGAGCGCATTGTCACCGTTCGCGCCGAACAGATCGGCGGCGGCATTCCGCTGCCAGATTGCGATAAGCTGACCGCCCGCGACCGCCAGCTCGGGGACGCTGTTAAAATACCCGGGCTCGGATAACACCGTGCCGTCGGCAAAGCTCTGCGTTGCGGGATCGAACCGCATCACGGTAAGGCTCTGATTTTCAATATAATCTTCAAGCTCCGCGTCCTCGGGCAGAACCAGCGCCGTATCGGCATAAATCGCCCACAAATCCGCGCCGTCACAATAAACATAGGGCGTTGCGTCTGCGGTGTCATTGTCGTCGAGCTTCCGTGGCTCGGACCACGATGCGCCGTCAAACACGGAATACTTAACGACCGGAGCGTTGACCGCGGAGCGCGTCGTATCTGCGCCGACGAACAGCATCACCGCCGTATCGCCGTTCGAAGCGATCACGGGTGAGGCGTTACGGTAGGCATTCTCCTGCAGGATCCTCAACTGATTTGTCGCAAGTGCGGAAGCCTTACGCGGGCCGCCGGAGGCATTTCCGCCGTTCCACACGCCCTGTTCGCCCAGATAGGACAGATCGTCGAGCGTCCAGTTCTCAGCGTCGTACAGATCCGAGTCATATCGCTTTGCGGGCGCGGCGCTCTTGCCGGTGTTTCTCGTATACAGGTTCCATGTGTGGTGGGCGAAGGCCTTTTCATAGGTGAACGGTCCGGCGTAAGCCTTGATCCCCAATTTGCCATCCAGATCGACAGAATTCAAGCCCGGCGTGCGCGTAGTTCCCATAAGCTGATATTCAACGCTGCATTCGGCGCTGCCGGTCGCGCCGACGCCGACCAGCTTGCCGACGCCGACGCCGCCGAACGCCTCAAGCCCGATGCTGCCCTTTAATTTCAGATCACCGGTAAAAGTCTGCTCTTTCACTTCGTAGACGAAATTTCCGTCTGCACCGACCGAACATTTTATACTCATGTCAATGACGACCGGAATGACCCACACGACTGTCTGCCACGTCTTGTTGAACTCGATCTCGACCATGACGTAAAGATCCAACGTGACCTTCGCAATCCCGTTATTGTCAAGCACACCCTCGCCGTAACCGATAAACGTGCCGTCAACAGACCCGATGACGGGAAGGTCGAGCTGTTTTTTGCTCTTCAGATACTCATTAACCATAGTCTTAACACTGTCATGGTTATCGAGATTACTCCGTCCTATACGCTTGAGGTCTGACATCAGCTTTTTGATATCCGACGCCTGTTCCTTCATGGATTTTTTCTCGTTCGTGTTTCCCTGTGTATCCACATGCCCGCGATCGAGGTTCACGCCGAGATAAACGGTCGTTTTTCCGTCCGCGTAATCGAATTTGACCTCGACCGGCAGGTCAGGAATATCCACACTCAGCTCCGAACCGCCAACGTAAGGAATATTATCCGGCACCGACCATTTCACTTTTTTCCCGAATTCCAGATTGAACGCGGCATTGCCGGGATTCGGGTCGGAGATTTCAAGATTGATTTTTGTTTTGACACACTTCTGTCCGCTGTGCACGCCGATATAGATCTCGCCGCCGGGTGAGAAGCTGTCTACGTTCAGCTTTTTAAACTCGCCGCTTACGCTTTCGGCGATCTGCTTCGCGCCCTGCCAGACGGTATAGCGTTCAACCACACTCTCATCAACGGCTTTGCAGTAAAGGTCAAATTTGCCGTCGTCCAGATCGTATGTATTCTTTTCCTCTGCGCTGATTTTTTTGGTCTGGGTCAAAAGGTTATGGCGCTGTCCGGAGCCGTCGTTGGCGTAGTACGCGCTTTTCAGCCGAAGTCCGCCGTCCGCCTCGCTGTACAGCGTGAAGACATCGTACCCTTCCGCGCTCTTTTTATAATTCGTTCCCGCGGTCGTATAAGGTAAATAGCCATCCTTCTCAATCGTGATCGTCGGCTGACCTGCAGTCCGGCACGTAAACAGCGCGTACCCCTCGTTGTTCGTCTGTTTTTTCTCAAGGTCATTGTAGCCGCCGTAGCTGCAGTCCCATGTCACTTCCGCGCCTTCAATCGGCATTCCGTTCGTATCGACGGCCATGACGCAGTACTCGTTCGGGTTGCCCGACACGGGAATTCCCGACCCTCCGTTTGGATTAGAAGATTCAGAGATCCCGGATTTAAATTGAAAAGCGGGCCGAACGCCTTTGAAGGTACCATCGACGTCATTGCGGCTGTCGATAAAGCCAGCGTGATTGATGTCACACGCGCTATAATTCATGGACCCCGGCGAGCGCAGCCACCAATATGAGACACCCGAATCGTAAACGTATAAGCCCTGACACTTCGCGTAATCCGTCCCCTGCGCGGAACGGGCAGTATCAGCATTATATTGACTGAAGCCATAGGTCGTGTTCCGTATTTCGGCATTTGAGAGTAAAAAAATCTTATCCGTTGTGGACGCGCTGTCATACTGCGGACAAGAATTCGTCCATCTCGAATACGCACTGTTGTCCAGCTGCGTTATTTTGATCAAAGCCTGCTCCGCGTAAGAAAACGCACTGTAATAAAAGTCATGGAGCAGCCAGTCGCGGATTGAGCTGGTCACGTAGTCGTTGGCGAAATTGTCACCTTCCGCGTCATTTGTGTAACCTTTAGGGTTCCCGTATATCGTATTGCTGTACGACTGCGAATCGATCAGATTCTCACTCATAACCAGTCCCGACGAGGGGTCAAGCACTCGCCACTTGAGGGGTTCCCATTCAAAGAAATAGACATTGCCGCAGACATAGCTGTTAACGTCCTGATGATATGTACGCGATCCGGCGGTCTGCGATTGGAATCTGGTATAATCCGGTCGGTATGTATCGAAGGTCACGGCGCGGTATTTGCTGCCGTTGTACATAAAATCGGCATAACGCATCCAGTCTCCGACAACGTAACTTCCGTAACGGCCGTCTCCGGAATAATAACGGTAAGATTTCCACGCGGTCTGCGCAACCTCATTATTCAGCGCGGCGACCGTAGCCGCGTCCGTCACCAAGGTCTGCGGATAGCCGCCGAACTCGATGATATCGCCCACGGCGTAATCCTTTGCCGCCGCCACGGGCAGCGCGGATTTTGCAAAGTCGGACAGCACCCCGAACGGCGCGAGCGACAGCGTCATCACCACTGCGAGCAAAACAGACATAATCCTCGTTTTCATCTTCGACACAAGAAATACCCCCGATATCACAAGAAAGAATCAGTTGATTTTTATTATACTATATTATCTCAGGAAAAACAACCCCAATATCCCGCGCGAGAACCGGAATTATCAAGTCTTTGCTCGATATTCTACTGCCGACCTGCAACCAGCAACGTTCTCACGATTTCACGATACAACAGGATATAAAATGATTAAAACTCCCCTTCCCGGTCAAGAATAACATTGAACCGAAAAAAGGAGCGTTTTTTATGGACATAAGACGGGGAGATATTTTTTACGCGGACTTAAGCCCGGTGATCGGCTCGGAGCAGGGCGGCCTCAGGCCCGTTCTGATCGTGCAGAACGACATGGGCAACCGCTACAGTCCCACGGTGATCGCGGCGGCGATCACGAGCCGCAAGGACAAAACGCCGCTGCCGACGCACATCCGCGTCACGGCGGGCGACAGCGGACTTCAGAGAGATTCGATCGTGCTGCTCGAACAGATCCGCACGCTCGACAAAAGCCGCCTGCGCGATAAAATGGGCGTGCTCGGCGCGCCGGAGATGCACAGGGTCGACTCCGCGCTGTCGGTGAGCTTCGGGCTGTGATTGAGAGAACCGAGAGCCGAGATCCGAGAAACGAGAACCGAGATCTGAGAAACGAGAACCGAGATCCGAGAGCCTGGAGCCGGAAGCCGGAAGCCGAGAAGCGAGAACCGGGAACCGAGATCCGTTACTCGAAAACCGTAAGCCGGAATCCGGTAATCGGATTTTCCCCGACAACCGGTGGAGGGGAAAAAGAACGGGGAGCGCTCATCCGGCGCTCTCCGCTCCTTTTTTCTCAAGCTTCCACTTTCCGCCGGGATCGCTCATCAGCGTCACGACGCCCTCTTCGTTCGTCCGCATCTCTTCCGGGCGATCCGCCTGCGCAGGGAGCGAAACGGCTTTCAGCACCGATCCGAGCGCCGTCTGCGCTGTGAAGCTCTCCGCGTCCTGCGCGCCGGTCATACCCTCCAGCGCGTACGTCAGCGAAGCGCCGTCATACTGCAGCGTCAGGCCGCGCATCGACGCGGGAGAAAGCAGCTCCGCCCTCACGCAGCCTTCCTGCGCGCGCAGCGACATCTCGTATTCCGCGCCGTCCGCCGTCAGGCGGTACACGCCCTCAAACCGCGGCGTATTCGGCTCATTTTCGGATCGTTCCGTTCCCGTATCGCGACAGGCGGCGAATCCCCACACAAAAATCAGGATCAGCGACGCGGCAAGCGCTCTTTTCACAAATGCTCACTTCTTTTTTTCGATTTGCGAAAGAACGCGCGGCAGCATCCTGAGCATCCGCAGCGGCGTTGTGCCCGCCATGGAATACGCTCTTGCGGCGAGGTCCCCCGCCGCGCCGTGGACGTACGCGCCGGAAACCGCCGCCTCGAACAGCGGCATTCCCTGCGCCGCAAACGACAGGATCAGCCCGGAGAGCATATCTCCGCTGCCGCCCGTCGCCATGCCCGGATTCCCCGTCGGGTTGATAAACAGCTCGCCCAAGGGCGACGCGATCACGGTGCCTCTGCCCTTCAGAAGCAGGTTAACACCGTATTTCGCCGCGAATTTCCGCGCATTTCCGACACGGTCGGCGTTGATCTCCGCCGCGGTCAGCCCCGTCAGGCGCGACATCTCGCCGGGATGCGGCGTCAAAAGCGTCGGCGCGGAACGTTCCTTCAATAAATCTATATTCTCCGCAAGCAAATTTATGCCGTCCGCGTCGATAATCAGCGGCTGAAACGTATTTTTTATCAGATACCGAAGCACCTCCGCCGCGCCCTCGCCTTTGCCGACGCCGCAGCCGAACAGCGCCGCGTCCGCGGAGGAAAGCCGCGCGGAGAGCGCGTTCACCGCCTCGGCGGAGAAGCCCCCGTCTTCGCAGGACGCGCAGGGAATGAATACCGGCTCGCAGAGCTGCGCCGTCATCGCGCCGTAAGCGGCGTCGGGGAAGGCCGCGCCGACGAGTCCCGCGCCGCTCTCGACCGCCGCGCGCGCCGCGATGATCGCCGCGCCGGGCATATTCCGCGAGCCGCAGACCGACAGCGCGAAGCCGAAATCCCCTTTGTTCGCGTCGGCTCTGCGCGTAGGCAGCGAATCGGCGACGAAGCGCGCGTCCGTTTCATACGCGAAAATCTCTTCCGGCTCCGGCGCGAAGCCGATATCCGCGACGAGAACCTTTCCGCACGCCGCCGAGGCCGGAGCAAGCGCGTGAACGGGCTTTTTCGCGTGCATCGTCACGGTACAGTCCGCGCGGAACCACAACCCCGGGAGCGCGCCGGAATCCGCGCAGAGCCCGGACGGGATGTCAAGCGCCGCTTTCGGCGCGTTTACGGTATTATATATCTCCGCGAGCGCGGCGGTTCCGGGACGCATAGCTCCCCTGAATCCGACGCCGAACACCGCGTCCACCAGCAGATCGCAGGCGTTCATCGTCGCCCTGCAGGAATCCGGCGATTTCGTAAAATCATAGGCAAGAATCCCCGCGACGCGCGTCCGCTCGTACATTCTCTTGCTCAGCTCGTCCGTCGGGCTGCCGTCGGCGAGTATAATATACACTTTTTTATTTTCGGCGCGAAATCTCTGCGCGGCAACGAAGCCGTCCCCGCCGTTGCGGCCCCTGCCGCAGACGACGACGATCCGGTTCGCGTCGGGATATTCCCGCATCAGCAGCTCAGCCGCGTTCCCGCCGGCAAAGCGCATCATTTTTTCATATGAAATTCCGCTCCGGACCCCGCGTTCTTCCTCCGCGCGGGTCTGGCCGGCTGTCAGGATAAGCATATCGATCGTCCTTTCACACTTCGCAGATAATGACATTTTACCAAAATCATTCCGAAATAACAAGCGTTAAAATAAAAAACGCCTCCGCGACCGAGCGAAAGCGTTATTTTCTTTTTTATCGTTCTTCCCGGAAATAGGAGATCCCGAGGCTCGCGGGCGGCAGATTCTCGCGTTTTTTGCGCACGCTCGTCAACACCAGAACGATGATCGTCACGACGTAGGGCAGCATTTTGAACAGCTCCGCCGTGCGCATCGGAAGACCGTTGATAAACAGATAGACGATATACAGTCCGCCGAAAACGATCGAACCCGGCACCGCGAAATTGGGTTTCCAGATCGCGAAGATGACCAGCGCGATCGCAAGCCAGCCGCGGTCGCCGAAGCCCTCGTTCGACCATACGCCCGTGGCGTAGTCCATCACGTAGAACAGACCGCCGAGTCCCGCAATGATCGAACCGACGCAGGTCGCCGTATACTTGTAGCGATTGACGTTGATGCCCGCCGCGTCCGCCGTGGCGGGATTTTCGCCGACAGAGCGAAGATACAGGCCTCTGCGGGTCTTTTTGAGAAAATACGCCGCGACAAAGGCGATGACGATCGCGAGATACGTCATAAAGCCATAGGAGAGGAAGAGCTGACCGAACACGCCGAGTTTATCGGCGAACGGGAGCGACGCGCGGAAGAACTGACTGGTATTCGTCAGCGTGACCGACGGGACCTCGCTGCCGGTGAGCTTGACGAGGGACGCGCCGAAGAAGTTGCCGAAGCCGACGCCGAAGGTGGTCAGCGCAAGACCGGTCACGTTCTGATTCGCGCGCAGCGTTACAGTCAGGAAACAATAGATCAGGCCCATCAGCAGAGAGCCGATGATCGAGCATACCAGCGGGATCATGACCGCGAGGAAGGGGTTGATCGCGTCGCGCGAGGGCAGGCTGTTCTCATACAGGAACGAGCCGATGACGCCCGAGATGCCGCCGACGTACATGATGCCGGGGATACCGAGATTCAGATGCCCGGATTTTTCCGTCAGGATCTCGCCTGTGGAGCCGTAAAGGATCGGAATGCCCTGCATGATTGCTCTCTGGATCAGCGTAATGATCGTTGCAGAAGTAAACATATCACTTTACCTCCTTATGAGAATGACGGAAAACAAGCTTGTAATTGATAAAGAACTCACAGCCGATAATGAAGAACAGGATAATGCCCGTCAGGATATCGGAGAAGGATTTATTCAGGCCGAATACCGTCGCGATCTCATTGGCGCCTTTTTGAAGGAACACAAGAAGGAACGAGGTCAGCACCATGAACAGCGGGTTGAACTTCGCGAGCCATGAGACCATAATCGCGGTGAAGCCTCTGCCGTCGGCGGTCGTCGTATTGATCGTGTGGTTCGTTCCGCTCACCAGCAGGAAGCCCGCGATACCGCAGACCGCGCCGGAGAGGATCATGGTGCGGATGATGACCTTCTTGACATTGACGCCGATATAACGCGCCGTATTCTGGCTCTCGCCGACCACGGAGATCTCATAGCCGTGCTTGCTGTATTTGAGATAAATATACATCAGGATCGTCACGACGGCGACGATGATGATATTCAGAAGATACTCGTATTTGCCGATGGTCGGCAGCCACCCGTCGCGGGTGGACTGGTTGATGATGCCGATCTGCCCCGAGCCCTTCTGCGCCTCCCAGTACATCGAGAAGTAGGAGACGAGCTGAATGCCGACGTAGTTCATCATCAGCGTGAAAAGCGTTTCGTTGGTATTCCATTTCGCCTTGAACAGCGCCGGGATCACCGCCCAGATCGCGCCCGCGAGGATGCTCGCGATCACGAGCACGAGGATCAGCAGCGCGTTGGGGATCTTGCCGCCGAAAAGGATCATGCACGCCGCCGTCGCGAGACCGCCAACGAGCACCTGCCCCTCTGCGCCGATGTTCCAGAATTTCATTTTGAACGCCGGCGTGACCGCAAGAGAGATACAAAGCAGCATCGCGATATTCTGCAAAAGGTTCCAGATACGGCGGGGCGTGCCGAACGCGCCGCTGAACATCGTCGCGTAGACCTTGATCGGATCCTTGTGCGTAAGAATGACCGTGACGAGCGCGCAGACGATCAGCGCGGCGACGATCGCCGCGGCGCGGATCAGCCACGACTTATACCATTCCATCTGATCGCGTTTAACGATGTGCATCTGCGTTCCCCTCCGTTCCCCGGTCCGTTTTCGTCATCAGAAGGCCGATTTCTTCCTTCGTGGTCTCTCTCGCGTCGAGAATACCGGTGATCCTGCCGGAGTTCAGCACGAGGATGCGGTCGCAAAGCTCGATCAGCACGTCCAGATCCTCGCCGACGAAAACCACCGCCGTGCCGCCCTCTTTCTGCCTCGTAAGCAGGTTGTAAATCAGGTAAGACGAGTTGATATCCAGCCCGCGCACGGGGTACGCCGCCATCAGGACCTTCGGATGCGAGGCGATCTCTCTGCCGACGAGTACCTTCTGCACGTTGCCGCCGGAAAGCCTTCTGACCGGCGTCGTCGCGCCGGGCGTGACCACCTCGAGCTCGTTGATGATCTTTTCCGCAAGCCCCCTGGGTTCCTTGCGGGCGAGAAAAACCGACTTTCCTTTTTTATAGCTGCGCAGCATCATATTGTCGATGATATCCATATTGCCGACGAGACCCATGCCGAGACGGTCCTCGGGCACAAAGGAAAGGCGCACGCCCAGCTCCCTGATCTCGGTGGGCGTTTTGTGCCGCAGGTCGACGGTCTGCCCGTCGTCGGGATTGTGATAGAGGATATCCCCTGTGCTCGTATTCTGCAGCCCGGCGATGGCCTCAAGCAGCTCGCGCTGGCCGCTGCCGGCGATACCCGCGATGCCGAGGATCTCGCCGCCGCGCGCGGTAAAGGTCACATCCTCAAGCACGCGAACGCCCATATTATCCTCACAGCTCACGCCGCGGACCTCGAGGCGGTCGGTCGGCTCTTTCGGGTCGGAGCGCTCGATATTCAGCGAGATCTTTTTGCCGACCATCATCTCGGTCAGCTGTGATTCGTCGGTTTCCGCGGTATTGACGGTGGCGATATATTCGCCCTTTCGCAGCACCGAAACGCGGTCGGAGAGCGAAAGGACCTCATGCAGCTTATGGGTAATGATAATGATCGATTTGCCGTCTTCACGCATCCTGCGCAGGACCGCGAAAAGCTTCTCGGTCTCCTGCGGGGTGAGGACCGCGGTCGGCTCGTCGAGGATCAGAATATCCGCGCCGCGATAGAGAACCTTGATGATCTCCACCGTCTGTTTTTCGGAGACGGACATATCATAGATCTTTTTCTGCGGATCAAGGACGAACCCGTAGCGATCCGTGATCTCTCGGACCTGCTTCCCGGCTTCTTTCAGATTATACTTTTTTCCGTCGTTGATGCCGAGGATAATGTTCTCCGTCGCGGAGAACAGATCGATCAGCTTGAAGTGCTGATGGATCATACCGATCTTATGATCGAACGCGTCCTTCGGCGAGCGGATCTGCGTTTCTTTGCCGTCAATAAAAATCTGCCCCTCGTCGGGATAATAAATGCCGGAAATCATGTTCATCAGCGTCGTTTTGCCGCTGCCGTTTTCGCCGAGAATGGCGAGGATCTCTCCCCGGTTCACGACGAGATCCACATTTTTATTTGCGACGATATGACCGAAGCGCGTCGTCACGCCCCTGAGTTCAATTGCCGGAACTGCCATAATCCGTTTCACCTCTGAAAGAATATCGCTCGGGTTTATGGTTTTTTAAAGGAAAAAAACGGGGGCGGGTTTCCCCACCCCCGCGGTCTTTTTCAACGTTTCAATCCGTTAAATCAGCCGTAGTTTCTGTCAAGCAGCGTGATGCCGTCGATCTCGATATCGAAGTAAGGAGCCGAACGCATCTCGCTCTCATGGAAGTAACCGTCCTTGATGACTTCGGTGTCGGGCGTGAAGTCAGCGTCGGTGTCAACGTCCGCAAGGTAGGAATCAAGCTGCGCACCGTCCTTGGTGAAGGTGGTGATGTCATAGACGTGCAGCTCGCCGGCCTCAAGCTTGGCCTTCGCTTCGGCGATCGCTTCGGCAGTGCCCGCAGCAGCGGCTTTCTCGTTGATCTCGGTCAGAACGACGGAGCCGGAAGCAATGGTGCCGGTCCAGTCGGTGTCGATCGCTTCGCCTGCAACGGCGGCCTTGATCGCATAGACGAAGTAAGGCGTCCAGTCGATTCTGGAGGAAACGATGAAGGTGTTCGGGCACTGATCAACAGTGCTGCCGTTGTAGGAAACGTCGGGAACACCGGCAAGCTCGCAGGCAGTGGGTGCGCCCATGGAGTCGGCGTGCTGGCTGATCAGCTTGCAGTTGTCGGCGATCAGCTTGTTGGCAGCTTCCTTCTCGGCGGTCTCATCGTACCAGGAACCGGTGAAGGTGACTTCCATCGTCGCGGTCGGGCAGACCGAACGCGCGCCGAGGAAGAAGGAGGTGTAACCGGACATAACCTCGGCATAGGTGTAAGCGCCGACGTAACCGATCTTCGCCTCTTCGGCGGAGAACTGACCGGCCTCGATCATTTCGTTGAGCTTCATGCCTGCGGCGATACCCGCAAGATATCTGCCTTCATAGATCGCGGCAAAAGCGTTGTGATAGTTCGCAAGGCCTTCGGTGTGCGCCTTGGTGCCGGTGGCGTGGCAGTACTGGACTTCGGGATGCGCTTTCGCGGACTCGATCATGAAATCTTCATGGCCGAAAGAGTCTGCAAAGATGACGGTGCAGCCGGCGTCGACAAGATCCTCGGCAGTATCGAAGCACTCCTGGCCCTCGGGGATGTTTGTCTTGAGGATGATCTGCTCATCGCTCAGGCCGAGCTCGGCAGCCGCGGCTTTCGCAGCGTTGATGAAGTTAAGGTCATAGGTGGAGTTTTCATCATGAAGGAAGATGAAACCGACCTTAAGATCAGCAAGATCGCCGGTGCTGTCGGCAGGAGTCGCATCGGGAGCATCGGTGGAAGCTTCGCCCGGAGTGCTCGGAGTCTCGGGAGGCTTTTCTGTTTTGCTGCCGTTGCAGGCCGCAAAGACGAGAAGCATCGCAACTGCGAGAAGAACTGCAATTACTTTTTTCATTTTCTTTTTCTCCTAAAAATCAAATTTATATGTTAAATTATAACATATACTGTTTCAGCGGCGCGAAAAAGAATCTCAAAGCTTTGAAACACTTTATTCATTCACCGTTAAAACTTTATCACAAGCCGTGTACAAAGTCAACAGCATTCGACACGAAAAAATAACTTCGGCGTATCATACAATATCAGTCAAAAAACAATGCGGCTGTTTTGGGGATTTTTACACGGAACGGCGCGGGAGAAGAGAAGGCGGACACAAGATGATGTGGTTTTTCGGCGGATTCGGCGATTTTGGGACGATATGATGTTATTCGTAAAATCGTGAAATCGTGAAGTCGTTATTCGGGGATCGGGGGTCGGATATCGGGGATCGTGTCGCGGGCTGCGGACTACGGTGAGTTAATTGTATGATGTGTAACATTATTAACACAGGCGGTTAATTATACTCGAATATCGATTGCAGAATTCCGTTTTCACGATCTCACGATTTTACGAGCAATTATCAACCTGAAACGATCAACCGGCAACCAGCGACGACATCACGACTTCACGATCTCACGACTTCACAATCTCACGGCTTCACGATTTCACGTCTCATCGCAACACGCAAGACCTCGAGACTCGGAACTCGAGACTCGGAACTCGAGACTCGAAACTCGGGACTCGGGACTCGAGACTCGGGACTCGAGACTCGAGACTCGGGACTCGGGACTCGTGACTCGAGACTCGGGACTCGGGACTCGGGTCTCGGGACTCGGGACTCGGGACTCGGGACTCGGGACTCGGGACTCGGGACTTAAAAAAAACCGCACCGGCGAACGCCGATGCGGTTTTGCTTACGATTTATTCCCGTTTCCTCTGCGCGTGCGGGTCTCTCCCCCGCTGCGCTTGAGGTCGCTCATTTTCTCGTCGCTCGTTTTCTTGAAGGCCGCGAGCATATCCTCAAAGCTCATATTCGAGGTATCCGTCTGCTTCACGCCCTGCCATACCGGTGAATGCGGGCTGCGGCGCGGGCCGCTTTTCTGCGCGGGGCGATCCTGTTTTTCTTTTGCGGGAGCGTCCGCCGCCTGCTTGATCGAAAGGGAGATCTTGCCCTTATCGTTCTCTCCGAGCACCTTGACCTTAACTTCCTGCCCGACGGAAAGAAATTCATTGATATCGCTGACATACGCCGAGGCGACCTCGGAAATATGCACCATACCCGTTTCTCCCGTCGGAAGCTTCACAAAAGCCCCGAAACTTTTGATGCCTGTGACGACTCCGTCAACGACTGCGCCGATTTCAATCTGCATACGAATTATTTTTTCCTCCCGATCGGAATTGAATACACTTTTCCGCGCCGTCTTACGGCGAGATCACATAGACTCTTTCATCGGGATAGATATACCCGTATTTCTCCCGCGCGACGCGTTCCATGTTTTCTTCATCCTTGCCGCGGGCTTTCATCGCGCGAAGCTCGTTGTTTTCTTCGATCAGCTCGTCGCGTTCCGCCTCAAGCTGGGCCAGCTCCGCCCGTTTCGTATTTATTCTTTTCTGCGCCGAACAGCAGTATACAGTAAAAACAACGACGGCAAAAATGCCGACGATAATCAACAAAAAGGTCCATCTGCCGAAAACAAGACCTTTGCTTTCTTTCTTATTGCTTCTCATTGGGTGCAGTCTCCGCCCTTCGCCGCGATTTCCCGAATTTTCCGAATCCCGGATATACTCTCCGAATATTATACATTATTGTTATTGCTTTTTGCAATACTTTTTTTATAAAAATAATTATTTTTTTCACAGGAAAAGAGAAAAATTTGCAAATTACGACAAAAAAGAGAACGAATATTCGGACGGGAAACGAAAAAACGCGAAAAATGAACCGTCCCGCCGCGCGAAGCGCCCGGACGACGCGGTCGGTAACGCGCCGCACGAGCTTATCAAGCGCGAGATAATAGACGATAAATCCCGCCGCCGCCGCGAGAAGCATGAAAAAATGCAGCTCGCCGGAGCTCACCGCCATCGACGTGCAGAATATTATTACGCCGAACAGAAGCACAAACGCGCCGTCAAAAAAATAAAACGTCCGTCTGCCGGCCGCCGCGGCGATCCGCAGCAGCCGCAGAATATCATAGACGACGCCGGCAAGAAAACCGGCGCCGAAAAAACAGAACAGGCTTTTCACCTGCAGCCCCGCGGGAAATCCGTATAACGTCAGCGCCGCGCTCAACGGAACACCCTGCTCCAGAAGCTGCTCTCCGGCTGCGCCGCGTCCGTGTAAGCGATCTCGCTGATCTCGCCTTCGATAAACAGCTCTCCCGTATCCACGCTCATTTTCATGATCTTCAGTCCCGCGCCCCGCACCGTCAGCATCCCCAGATCCGTTTCTGCGCTGACGCTCGCGTCGTCGTAGGCGCCGATCTCCCGCACGCCCTCGACCGTCAGTTTTTTCCGGTCCTCAAGCACGATACTGTTCGGGATCGCCGCCCGTTCGTTCACCGTCATACAAATACTCCCTTTCACGCATCGTCATATTATTTATATGCGATGAAAAGCGGCGGCAGAACCTTCGGCAAAACAAAAAAACGCCCGTCTTCGAAGACAGGCGAATTTCTCCGATCACAGCCTCTCCGCAAAAATGAATCCGGCCGCGCCGGCGGATACGGCTGATATAATTCGGGATCAGACGGCTCTGGTTACCTTACCGGAGCGCAGGCAGCGGGTGCAAACGTTGATTCTTTTCGGGGAACCGTTCACGATCGCTTTGACTTTGACGACATTGGGCTTCCATGTTCTGTTGGAACGTCTGTGGGAATGGGAGACCTTGATGCCGAACGTAACGCCCTTGCCGCATACGTCGCATTTTGCCATACGGAGCACCTCCTTTGACGCATAAAAAAATTGCTCATATACTATAGCAGATACAAAATAAAAATGCAAGACCTTTCTGAGAAAAATTTTTTCATAAAAGCAGACAAAAACTATTGCTTTTTGTAAAAAATGTGATATAATCAGCATTAGAACATTTGTTCTAATGCTTTTTTCGCGCCTCGCGACGGCCCGGACAACGCAGAACAGGCCTCCCGCAAGCGCAAATGTTTGTTATTGATTTTTACATTCCGATATAGTAAAATAATCAATATACAGTATCAGTAAATAATTCGGAAAGGAACATAAAATATGGCAGTCACCAGAAAAAAAACCGCGGGAGCGGAATCCGAAAAGGAAATGACAAAAGAAAAAGCCCTCAGCACAGCGATCGCGCAGCTCGAAAAGCGTTTCGGCACCGGCACGATCATGCGTCTGGGCGAGTCCTCCGCCCTGAATGTGGCGGCGATCTCCACGGGCTCGATCTCACTGGACGCAGCCACAGGCATCGGCGGTCTCCCCCGCGGCAGAATCATCGAGATCTACGGGCCGGAATCCTCCGGTAAGACAACGCTCGCGCTGCACGTCGTCGCGGAGGCGCAGAAGGCCGGCGGCGAGGCGGCGTTCATCGACGCGGAGCACGCGCTCGATCCTGTCTACGCGGAAAAGCTCGGCGTGGATATCGATTCTCTGCTCGTTTCGCAGCCCGACAGCGGCGAACAGGGGCTTGAGATCGCCGAGGGGCTTACCCGCTCCGGCGCGCTGGACGTTATCGTCGTCGACTCGGTCGCGGCGCTTGTGCCCCGCGCGGAGATCGAGGGCGAGATGGGCGACAGCCACGTCGGTCAGCACGCCCGCCTGATGTCGCAGGCGCTGCGCAAGCTCGCCTCCGCCGCGTCAAGATCCGACACGATCATCATATTCATTAACCAGCTGCGTGAGAAAATCGGCGTCATGTACGGCAACCCCGAGACCACCACCGGCGGCAGAGCGCTGAAATTCTTCGCATCCATGCGCATCGACGTGCGCAAGGGCGAGCTTCTGAAAAATTCGAGCGGCGAGTTCATCGGCGCGCATACGAAGGTCAAAATCGTCAAAAACAAGGTCGCGCCTCCCTTCAAAACCGCGGAATTCGATATCATGTACGGCGAGGGCATCTCCAAGCTCGGCGAAATGATCGATATCGCGACCGAATACGATATTATGAAAAAGAGCGGCGCATGGTATTCCTATAACGGCGAAAAGCTCGGCCAGGGCAGAGACAACACAAAGCAGTTCCTTCGCGCGCATACGGACGTTGCGGACGAAATAGAAGCGCTTGTGCGCGAGGAGCTGAAGAAACGCACCGGCGCGCAGCCCAGGGCGGTCGACGACGAGGACGCTCCCGCGGAAACGCCCGCGGCAAGGCACTCCGATACGCTTTCGAGAGCAGAGGCGAAGGCGATGCTCGATATTACCGTCGACGACGACGAATAAACCATGATTATCACGACGAAACAGGCAAAGGGCGGCAGGCTCTCTGTGCTTGCCGACGGCGCAGAAGTCTTTGTCTGCGACGCGGCGTTCTGGTATTCGCTCGGCATTTACGAAGAGGACGAGATCGACGAAGAGCGGCTGGAAGAGATCAGGGCGGAGAACGAGCGCCGCAGATGCTGCGCCGCCGCGTTCAAATATCTTTCCGCGCGGGCGTATTCCGAACGGAACGTGCGCATGAAGCTCGCGAAAAATTTCAGTCCAGAGGCGATCGACAGCGCGGTGGAGCGCGCGAAAGAACTCGGCCTGATCGACGACGGGGATTATGCGGAGCTTCTTGCGTCGCAGCTTCTCGAGCAAAGGCATTACGCGCCCTCGCGCATCGCGGCGGAGCTGCAGAAAAGAGGCGTCTCCCGCGATGAAGCCGAGCAGGCGGTCGACGCGCTGGAATTCGATGCGAAAAACGAGATCGCCCGTCTGCTTGAAACGAAATTCAGAAACAGTCTCGGCGATGAAAAGGGCGTGCGCCGCGTCTGCGCCGCGCTGATCCGGATGGGCTACGCGTGGGGCGACGTCAAAACGGCGGTGGAAAACGCCGCCGATACGGAGGTATATTACGGTGAAGAATAAAATCGGCTATATTTCCCTCGGCTGTCCGAAAAATCAGGTCGACGGCGAACGGATGCTTGCGCTTCTGACAAACGACGGCTTTGAGCTCGTCGACGACATAGACGGGGCTGACGCGGTGATCGTGAATACCTGCGCCTTTATCGAGGACGCGAAAAAGGAAGCGATCGAAAGCATTCTCGACATGGTATCGATGAAGGAGGACGGAATGATCGGCAGGATCATCGTCACCGGCTGCCTTGCCGAGCGGTACAAACAGGAGATCCTGAAGGAAATACCGGAAGTCGACGCGGTCTGCGGGCTCGGCGCGAACGGCGATATCGTCCGCATCGTGCGCGACGTGATCGCTTCGGACGAAAAGACCGAAGAATTTCCGAAGAAGACCGACCTGCCTGAAAACGGCGACCGGGTCCTGACGACGCTGCCGCATTACGCATATCTGAAGATCGCAGAGGGCTGCTCCAACGGGTGCAGCTATTGCGTGATCCCGCGCATCCGCGGTCCGTTCCGCTCCCGTCCGCAGGAGGACGTGATCGCCGAGGCGGAAAAACTCGCTTCGCAGGGGGTAAAGGAGCTGATCGTCGTCGCGCAGGATACTGGCCGTTACGGCGAAGATCTTTACGGAAAGTATTCTCTTGCGCCGCTGCTGAAACGGCTTTCGGACGTCGACGGCGTCGAGTGGATCCGTCTTCTTTACTGCTATCCCGAGCGGATCACCGACGAGCTTCTGGATGCGATCGCATACTCGCCGAAAATATTACATTATATAGATATACCGTTCCAGCACGCCGACGCGGAAATTCTCAGGCAGATGGGCAGACCCGGCAGCGGTGAAGAATATCTCGCGCTGATCCGCAGGATCCGCTTGAAGATACCGGACGTCACGATCCGCACCAGCCTGATCGCGGGCTTCCCCGGCGAAACCGAGGCGCAATTCACCGCGCTTTCTGAATTCGTCAAGGCCGCGCGTTTTGATCGCATGGGGTGTTTCCCCTACTCGCGCGAAGAAGGCACCCTCGCCTACGGTCTGCCGGATCAGCTCGACGAACAGACGAAGCTCGACCGCGCGGAGATCATCAACGAGCAGCAGGGGATCATCACCGAAATGATCGGCGCGGACAAGATCGGCTCGACGCTTCCGGTGATCGTGGAGGGTTACGACGGGTACTCCGACAGCTACACCGGCCGCGGGTACTGCGACGCGCCGGAGATCGACCGTGAAGTTAAATTCACTTCGAAAAAAGAACTGAATGACGGCGATATCGTGAGCGTATACATTTTCGACGAATCGGACGGCGATCTGATCGGCGTAGTGAAATAAATCAGACCGCAGGAAGGTGACGCCGTTTTATGACGCATCGGATCCGAATCAAAAAATGAGATCTTTTTCGCCGGGGATAACGAACGGTTATCCTCGGCGTTGCTTCGCGCGGGCAGACGCCTGCCCATGCCGTGCGGCGGCAGAGGCGTATGCGGCAAATGAGATCGAAAAAGAATAACGCGATCCGTGACAAAATAAACAATTTATTTCAGGGGGACGATTATGACCCGAATACATTATACCGACGATAATATCCGGATCGAAGGGATCTTCGGTTTTGATAAAACGCGGCGCTTCCGCCGCTATCCGGAAGCGGTCGTCAAACAATACCCGCGCCTTGCGGACGCGGATAAAAAGAGCGTCGGGGCTCGGCTGCGCTTTCGCACGGACAGCGAAAAGATCCGCGTCGTCTTCACGATCTCGAACAATTACCCGGATATCGCGATGTCGTTCTTCCACGCGAATTCCGCCTACGCGTATATCGGCGCCTATCCCCGCGCGCGGTATGCTGCGCTGATCACCTCGTGGGACACCTACAAAAGCGACACGATCTCGGCAGAGTTCGCCAACGACGGAATGAACGATATTACGGTTTTCTTCCCGCAGAACCCGACCGTGGAGGATATCGAAGTCTTTTTGTGCGACGGCGCATCGCTCCTGCCGCCCACGCCCCACCGCGTAAAACGCCCCTTCGTGTTTTACGGCTCGTCGATCACCCAGCAGGGGCACACCCTCACGCCCCTTGCCTACCCTTCCCTGCTCTCGCGCTTCTTCGACGCGGATTTCTATAATTTCGGCGCCTCGGGCAACGCGCAGGGCGAGCCGGAGCTGGCGGAGCACCTCGGAAAGATCGAAAAATCCGTCTTCTTTTATGACTACGACCACAACGCGCCGACGGTCGAACACCTGAAAAACACGCACGAGGCGTTCTTTAAAAAGTTCCGCGCGTTCGACCCGAGCTCCCCCGTAATTATGACAAGCCGTCCTGCGGACGACACGCCGGAGACCGAAGAACGGGTCGCGATCGTGCGGGAGACATATGAAAACGCGGTGAAAAACGGCGATGGGAACGTATATTTCATCGACGGCAGGACGCTGTTCGGCAAGGTCGACCCCGCGATCTGCACCACCGACCGCACGCACCCGAACGACCTCGGGCATTACCTGATCGCGAAGACGGTCGAAAAGCTGATCCGGGAGAAGAATATTCTCAATAATTCGGAAGACAGGTGATAAATATGACGGCGTTCATTAACATTCTTCTCTCCTTCGCGCTGGTATTCGGCGGGATCGTTTCGCAGACGGACTTTCTGCTCCACCCGGAGAAATACAACGCAAAGACGCTCGAAGTCTCGGAGCTGCCGGAGGCGGTGACCGAACCGGTGACGGACGGGTTCGTTCAGCTCTCCGAGGTCAATATGCACTACCTCGTCTATAGGAACGCGGGGCCTGCGCTGATCTTAGTGCACGGCAACGGCGGGTCGGCGAACTCCCTGCGCGAGGCGGCGCAGTACCTTGCGAACGATTACACGGTCTACCTCCCCGAGAGTCGCTGCCACGGCGATAGCAGCGATCCGGGCGAGATCTCCTATTCGCTGATGGCGAAGGACCTTTACGAGTTTATCCATGCGCTGGGACTTGAAAAACCAGTCGTGATGGGCCACAGCGACGGCGCGATCGACGCGATCTGCCTTGCGGCGGAATACCCCGACGCGCCCGGCGCGATCATCGCCTGCGGCGCGAACTCCCACCCGAAGACCTTCAAACCCTATTTCCCGGTGGGCGTCGCGGTCAGAAACATCTTCGAAAACGACAAGCTCAACGAACTGATGCTCACGCTCCCGGACTTTACGCCGGAATACCTCGCCGGGATCGTCTGCCCCGCCTATATCGTCAGCGGGCAGTTCGACATCATGTGGGTCAGCGATACGCTATACATCGCGCAGAATATCCCCGGCAGCGATATGGCGGTGCTGCGGGGCGAGGATCACAGCTCATATATGTCGCAGAACGGCAAAAAAGCGTATACCCTCGCGACCGAGTGGCTGAATGAAAAAATCGGCGAGGCGTAATATCCCGCAAAAAAACAGGCAAGCGTTCCGAGGGGAAAGCTTGCCCGTTTTTTTACGGCGGCGCGGGATATGCGCCGCCGGCTCTTATTTGCACTTCTGGGTCACGGCGTCACGTCGACCTCGCAATACAGCACATTGACGGTCTTTCCGCTGTTCGCGAGCGCGAGCGTCAGAAGATTCGGCAGACGGGACGCGTCCGTGAGCTCATACCGATAGATCGTACAGTCCCAGCGGCAGTAACCGGAGTCGTTCTCGCCGACAAAGCGCGAAAGGTCGTCGACCTTGCCCGCCGGATCGCACGGTCTGCCGTTCACCGTCAGCGCGATGCTGTCCGCATCCGCAAGCGCGCTGTCAAAGCCGAGATAGACGGTGACCGCCGCGCCTTCGGGGATATATCCGGTTTCCACGTCCAGCGCCGCGGTCCTGTTCCACCGGACTTTGAGCGGCAGCGGCGCGTAGGGCTCCCAGCCCTCGGGCGTCATATCCTGCCAGGTCACGATGTGACGGCGCGGAAGCGTCAGGACCTTCTCGAGTCCCCCGCCGACAGTGCCGTATACTAACGTCCTTGAGGGCAGATCGGATACGGGCGTCGTCATCCAGTTAAACAGATACATGCCGTCCGCGCCGGCGGTCAGATACTGCGCGGCGAAGCCCCGCACCACCTCCTGCGTACACTCGCGCGCGTACACGTGCCTGTCGACGCACGCCCAGATATCCGTGCCGGGGCATCTCGCTTTCCAGTCGGCGACGGGCATGGCGTTGTCGTCGAACCACCACTGGGCGACGGTGATGCCGTCCACAAGCCCCTCGCGGCTCCAGGTCTCGGGATCGAAGCCCCATTCGCGGCACTCGTCGATATCGCGCATCAGCCGCGCAGAGAGCAGGATCTCGTGTCCCCATTTTGCCTCCGCCTCTTCGACGATCTCGGCAGTCCTGCGCATATAGTCGTTCATAATGCCGACGATCTCGTCGGTATCCTCGTGCAGATAGTCGAAGCAGAACAGCTCGCGCATAAAATCGAGCTCGATGCCGTCCACGTCGTATCTCAGAAGCTGCTCGCGGGTATAGTCGAGCATGATCTCGCGCACCTCGGGCACTCTGTAATCAAGGCAGTTGATGAATTGCCCGTACTCGTCGCCGATCATCCAGCCGTTTTCCCGCGCGAGATAAAACAGATCGCCGCGCAGCTCGGAGGTCTCGAAATCCCAGTCGTGCCGGTCGTTCATGCGCAGCGACAGCCACGGGCGGATGCCGACCTCGCGGCATTTGTCGATCCATTTGGCGAAGACGTCGATATGCTGCTCGTTGTATAAGACGCCCAGGCCTTTGTACGCGTTGTAATCGACCGGCTTGCCGTCATGCTCGGTCTGCCCGTAGAGATCACCGCGGAAGGTCATCACGTCGGTGGGCGTGTTGGAGGTCTGGCAGAAGATGCAGAACAGCAGATCCGTGATATCGGTATCGGCATACTCCATCACGTAGCTGTTGATGCTCCCGTCGTCGAACGTGCCGTTCTCGGCGAGCGAGGTCAGGAATTTTCACCAGTGGGAATCGTCGGCGTTGAGGAACAGGCGCTTGCTGTCCGACGCGCTGTCAAGCCCCCGCGTCTCGGTGATCTTCGATACGAACGGATGCCGATAACCTGCCTCTTTCGTAAAAAGCGAAGAGAAGAAGCCGCGCACCGTCGACAGAAAGTGGAACAGGACGCCGTAGAAATCAACGGTGAGCGCCATCATGCCGGTGCCGCGCAGGTCCTTGCCGGGCACGGTCACGACCGGCTCCGTCTCGCTTCCCAAACCGTTTTCCGCCATCGTTTCAAGCACCGCGCGCGCGATCTTTTCGTTGCCGGCGGCGCTCGGATGGATCTTATCCTCGGCAAAGTCACTCTCGTGATCCTGAAGACTCTCCGCGACCTCGACGATCAGAATCGACCCGGGATTCGATGCGGCGTAATCGTGCATCGCCGCGTTCAGACGGTCCGCGCCCTGCCGGTAGACCTCGCCGACATATCCGGTCTGCGGATTGTAGATCGTCTGCAGAAGGATCGCGGCGTCGGGATTCTTTGCGCGGATCGCGCCGACGATCGCGTCGAGATCCGAGTAAAAAGACACTTTGATCGCATCGATCCGGGAGTAATCTTCTTTGACGATCCCGTCGTAAAGGATCCCGGGCAGATCGCCGAGCAGGAAATTATTCCCGCCGATCGAGATGCTGATCGCGTCGGCAGCGCGGATCGCCGCGCTGACCTTTTCGTTTTCGATCCGGGACAGAAGATTCTTCGTCGTAGAGCCGGGGATCGCGTAATTTTCGTATTCGAAGCCGTTCGTATCGGCGACGATCTTGCCGTAGACGGCTTCGTTCGGGTTCGACAGTCCGGAGCCGTAAGCGATGGAATCGCCGAGCACGACGTAACGCGGTTTTTCCGCGCAGAACGCCGCGGCGCTCCCCGTGCAGAACAGCATCACGGCACAGAGCAGAACGGAAACGGCGGAAAGCAGTTTTTTCTTCATGATAACGATCTCCTTTTCAGGATTGGTTTTGAAACGGCGTCAGCCGCCGTCTTTTTTATATAAGATATCAACCGAATACCTGATAATCCAGGATCGTCAGGACCGTGTAGAACACGGCAAGGCCCAGCAGGATCAGCCCCTGCTTGATCTTATGCTGCGTGAGCAGGCCCGCGAATTCCCGCACCGAGGCGTTGGGCCAGAAATACCATTTCGTCTTCGCGCCCATCCCCTGCGCCCGCATTTTTGCGCGCCGCGCCTTGATCCCGGAGCGAAAAACGTGATAGTTCGTGGTGGAAAACGCTACCTTCGCCCCCGGATCGGCCGCGTCGATCTTCTCTTTTGAGAAGCGCATATTCTCGTCGGTATTCGTCGAGCGGTCCTCGAGGATCATCCGCTCCTCCGGAACGCCCTGTTCCGAGAGATACCGGCGCATACACTCCGCCTCGCTGATCGCCTCGTCGGCGCCCTGCCCGCCGGAGAGCACGAAGACCGGCGCTTTTCCGGTTTCGTTCTCCTCGGCGCGGGCGAAGGTCAGCGCGCGGTCGATCCTGCCCCGCAGAAGCGGCGTCGGCGTACCGTCCCTGCGGATCGCGCAGCCCAGGACGATGATGAAATCCTTATCCTTTTCGGGCTCATACCGCGCGGCAAGGACGCCTGCAAATATCGTGCCCAGCATCATACACTCACAATAAAGATAAACCGTCGCCATCAGATCCGTGACGATATCGTGGAGCATCACCTCGACGAGGGAGCCCGAGACCGAATAATCCAGGATGAAAATCACTACCTCGCCGCCGACCAGAAAGACCGCCAGCGCCACGCCCAGAAGATTCACCGGGCGGAAGCCTTCGTGACGGATCAGCGACAGGTTCGAGACCGCCAGCGCGACGGAGAAAACGAACAGGAACGGGAACGAGACGATCGCGTAGGTCTTCGCCGAGCTTCGCAGCCCGTTGAGCGCGTTGGTCAGCACGTTCCAGTCCGGAAGCGCGCGCAGCTGGAAAAACAACAGCGTGTAAGTCGCTGCGATAAACAGCGTAAACAGCGCGAAGCCGAAATACAGCGCCGTGTTATAGGAATACAGGTTATACCGTATCTGCAGGACGCACGCGCGGCTCAGCAGCGCCGTCACCGCGAGAAAATACGCGGAAACGACAAGGCACCCGAAGAGCACCCCTTTCTCGCCTCCGAAAACGATCAGCGCCGCAAGACCCGCGGCGACGACCGCGGTCAGGATCGCGATATTATAAACTTTCGGTTTTTTATCGAGTGTATCAAGCTTCATGGTCAGCCTCGGTTTTTTCTTTTTTCCGGCGCATACGGTCTGCGCCGATCTGCGTGCGGTGTGCGATTAAAGCAGGCGGTCGCCGCCGTGCAGCTGCGGAAACAGACTGCCGCGGTCCTGCTTCGGCTCCTCTTCGAAAATGAGTTCCACAACGCCCACGTTGCAGACGGGATCGGGAGAACGCGCGGGCAGGCCTTTCACCGTGATGCGCGCCTTATCCTGCGTAAAGGGAAGACTTTCGCCGGAGGGCAGCAGACGCGCTTCAAGCAGCTTCGTATAATATCCGCCCACCGTGAACTCGCCGTTATCCGGCCAGATCCAGTTCCACACGAAGACGCGGTTCTTTTTGCGGGTGGTGCTGCGCACGCTGAACTCCCCGGCTGCCGGGTCGACTCTGCCGTACACCGCGTCGCCGTAGGCGGCAAGCCACTGACCGACCTGCGTGAGGGGTTCGACCGCCTCGACCGGCACGGAGCCGTCCGGCGCGGGACCGATATTCAGGAGCAGGTTGCCGCAGCTGCCCGTGACGCGCCAGAGCATTCTCAGAATGCGCTGCGCGTTGTAGCTGTAAGGAGCTGCCTGAGCGGAATCTATGTAGCCCCAGCTTAAGTCGTTGAAGGTCATGCACGCCTCCCAGTCGCGGTCCATCGGATGAATCTCCCCCTCGGGCGTGCCGAAGTCCTCGTCGAGACGGGAGCGGTTGTTGATGATGATATGCGGCTGGATCGAGCGCAGGATCTGGTTGCGGCGCAGCGAATCCCAGCCCTCGTAGCTTTCCAGCGGCGCAGCCACGTCGTACCAGAGCACGTCGATCTTGCCGTAATTCGTCAGCAGCTCGGTGTTGAGCGCGGTAAGATATTCGTTGAACCGCCGACGCGCTTCCGGGTCGGTGGCGCAGTCGCGGCCGTCCGGGTGGTGCCAGTCCATCACGGACGAGTAAAAGCCGACGCCGAGCCCGAATTCCCGGCAGGCGTCCACGAACTCGCGCACGATATCGCGGTGCGGTCCGTAATTGACGCTGTTGTAGGGGTTGACTTTGGAATCCCAAAGGGAAAAGCCCTCGTGGTGGCGGGTGGTCATCACCATATATTTGCAGCCCGCCTTCTTCGCGAGCGCCGCCCACTCCCGCGGCGCGCCGGGCTTCGGCAGGAACCGGTCGGCGAGCTTTTCATATTCGGCGACGTCGATATTCTCGTTCGCCATCACCCATTCCTGCCGCCCGGTAACGGCGTACAGCCCGTAATGGACGAACATGCCGAAGCGCGCCTCGCGCCACCACCCCATGCGTTCGTCGCGCGTGGCGGCGATCGACGCCTCATACTCCGATTTTGAAAGATAATTCATCTTGCGATCCTCCCGAAACCTGCGCCGCAAAGCGGCTGTTTTTATTGAAAGGATCCGCGATCGCGTGCATCCTTTCATATTTTCTTATATTGTACAGGATTTCGCGCCGCAATTCAAGCTTGTTTTTCGATTCCGATCGCTATTTTTACACAAAAGAGAATAATTCTACTTTCCGTTGAACCGTATCGCGCCGAAAGTGATTGCAAAACCGGCGAAAACGCCGTATACTACTGTAGGAAGGAACCGAAACACATCCGGCAGAGAAAGGACGGTCATTATGGAACTTTCGATCGGTAAAAACATCAGACGTCTGCGCCGCGAACGCGATCTGACGCAGGAGGAACTGGCGGCGCACCTGGGCATTTCGTTTCAGTCCGTGAGCAAATGGGAGCGCGGCGACGGCTATCCCGACATCACGATGCTCCCGGCGCTGGCGAACTATTTCCGCGTCAGCGTCGACGAGCTGATCGGCACGGGCGAGATCGAGAAAAAAGAGAAGTACGACGAAATAGGCCGGCGCTGGGCGGAGAACAACAAAACCGGCCGGCACGCGGAGAACGTCGCGCTGATGCGCAGATCTCTGAAGACGTTTCCGAACGACGCGCTGCTGCTCGTGCAGCTCTCCACGTCGCTGGAAAAGCTCGAAGGGACGGCCGAGGAAAAAAGAAAGCACCTCGAGGAATCCGTCGCCGTGCAGGAGCAGATCCTGCGCTACGGGGAGGATTCGGAGGTGCGAGGCGCGACGATGTACAATATCTGCCACGCGTATTGGAAGCTCGGCGAGCATGAAAAAGCGCTGGAGCAGGCGCGAAAACTCCCGAATCTCTATAAAGCCCGCGAAAACGCGCTCGTGTACTTTCTCACAGGCGAGGAAAAACGGCAGGCGGCGCGCTCAGCGCTCGAACCGCTCGCGTGGGCGGTCGGGCACCATCTGAAAGCGCTGAGCGAGACGGAAAACGACCCGTCGTATCTTGAAAAAGCCGAAACGATCCGCTCGCTTCTGCTTGAATGCCTCGGCAAAGAAGCATGAAAATACCCGTCCGCAGCCGTGTTTTCGCGGGTGCGGACGGGTCGTTTTTTATCAATCGGGTTCTTTCCGCATATTCAGGTATCCGCCCGCGGGAACGGGAACCGGGATCGCGGCGTCGCCGGATATAAAATTTTGCAGAAGCGCGCCGAAACAGTCGTAAACGCGCACGCGCAGACGGACGCGGTCTTCGTTGAGGATCACCGTTCCCGGATCGCCGGACGCGTTCCACACGTCCTCGTTTTTTCCGCCGAAACGCGATACGGATTCCGAATACAATACCGTGATCCTGCGGTCCGCATTCTCTGCGGACACGGCGGAATACCCCGTCTCGGGGTGTTTTACGCAAAGCTCCCCGCGGGTCAGAAGATCGCGGTTCGCCTTATAATACGAAAGGAACGCGCCGATCAGCCGCCGCTGTTCTTCGCCCGCCGCGGTCAGCCGCACGGAGATCTGCGGCACCGAGAACATCACGTTCAGAAGCTGCAGGGCGCAGTTTTCGGCCGTCTCCTCAGGGCTCCAGTACAGCATATCGGAATGCACGGCCACATCGCGCGTCATCATGCGCAGATCGACTGCGCCGATCCGGTTCGTCACCGCGTCGAACGCGCAGTCGCAGACGCGCAGCAGATTGCCGAAGCGCAGGATCTCCGGCCCGACGTAATACTGCCGGTATTCGAATAAAAAGTCCGGTTTTTCTTTTACCGCGGCGGCGCAGACCTCTTCAAGGAGCCTGCGCACCGCCCCGGATACCGTGGGGATATCCATTTCTTCGTTGTACGCGGGCGTATCCTCATTCTCGCGGAAATTGTCGAGAAAGTCCAGCTTCAAGCCGTCGATATCGTATTCGCGGATAAAGCGCAGATACGTGCCGACGAGATATTCCCGAACCTCGGGATAGCGGATATCGAGCGTCCCGGCGTTGATAAAGCCCGCTTCCCGGTGCAGAAGCTTGTTTTGAAAACGGCGATACGCCTCGGTCTCGAAGCCCGCAAACGGGACGGCGAACCAGAGCAGGAGCCTGAGACCGAACGCGTGCGCGTCGCGCACGAAGCCCTTAAAATCGGGGAATTTGTCCGGCGCGGGCGTCCAGTCGCCGCTTTTGAGATAATCCTTCGTGCCGCCGCCCGCGATCTGCCAGCCGTCGTCGAGGATCACCGTGCGGAAGCCGAGCTGCGCGGCAATCCGCAGCTCCTCGGTGAGCTCGGCCTGTTTCGGGTCCTGATGGAACGCATACCAGGTGGAATACAGCGGCGCGAACGCGTCCTCGGGCAGCGTTACGGCTTTTTCGATCCCCACGTTCCACCTGCTCAGGACCTCGCCCAGCGCCTGCGGGAGCGGGGCGTTTTTTCTGTCGATGCGCAGGACCGTTTCATACCCCGCGCCGACGCCGGTGAGCTCCGCGAAGAATACGACCGTATCCCGTTCGCTGAAATCGTCGACGTAATACCCGAGCGACGAATGCACGCAGGCGTCGTCGAGGGACACGACGCAGTGCGTATTCCCGTCCGTGCGCACCGTGGCGAGCACCGGCGCGCCGCGGAAAAAGCAGGCGTCGGTCTTCTGCGCATGGAACCACTGCGGCAGGCCTCTGTTCCTGCCGCAGTCGGGCGTCCAGACGGCGATATGCCCGCGCATGGGCTCGGTCCATTCGATGCGCAGGCGAAGCGTATACGCATTCACTTTTATCTTATACAGCTCTTCGCCGCACTGCGGCTCCGGCAGGAGAAGAACGGCGGCAGAGGAAATTTCCTTTTCGCCGTCGGTAACGGTAAAACGCATCATACGCGCTCCTTTGTTCCTCAAAATGCGTCGATATACCGAAAGCCCCGCTTTTTTATCCGACGAGCTTCGCTTTGAGCGCTTCGACCTGTTCGCTGCTCATGCCCGCGTCTTTCAGGAAGGCCTCGGCGTAAACGGAAAGATCGGCTTCTCTGAGATCGAGCGAATCGTCCCCCGCCATGCTGCGGATCATGGGCACCAGAACGCTGCGGACGATCACGTCATAGCGTTCCTGATCGCTTTCCCACGTGATCTTGTAATAGTTGTCGTAGGTGATCATATAGTCGTCGACGATCTCCTGATAGCTCGCGCCGGCGAGCGCTTCGATGAGCATGCAGACGAAGCCCGTGCGGTCCTTGCCCTCGGTGCAGTGAATAAGATAGGGCCCGTCTTTTTCCGCCATTTCGGCAAGACCGGAGGCGACCTTCGAGCGGAATTCGTCCGAGCCGTAATTCATATTCAGCGCGAGCGGGATCACGTCCCCCGCTTCATACAGCGAAAGAAAATACGGGCACGCGAAGCCATCCTTCGAGATATAGCCCTTGATCTTCTCGTCGTTATCGGCAAGATCGAGAATGCATTTCACCCCGGCGTCGGAGATCAGCGCGTCAACGTAGGTCGCCCGGTTGTGCTGATTGTCGCACGGAGACGCCGAGCGGTAAACGACGCCCTCTTTAATATTGCCGACCGTGATGTTTCTGAAATTCGCGAAAACCTCGTCGCTCGGGAACAGCGTGCGGTCGTCCTCGTAATGGATATCCCGCGCGTTCTGGATTTCCGCGTATTTGCCCTGCTCGGCGACCGTGATATCGGCGGTATCGGTCTCGCTCAGGCCCGCGACGGTCCACAGATCGTCGCCGTTGTTGATCGCCGCCTTGATATAGTCGTAGCCCGGGTAAGCGATCAGCAGCGGATCGCCCGTGAGCGTATAATAGCCGTTGTAATACGGCAGGTCATCCATCTTATAGCCGTTGGAAAAGGAGACGTTGACGCTGTCGCCGTATTCAAAGCCCTCGGCGTTGAACTCGTCGATCGTCATTTTGAGATACACGCCGCCGAATTCGGGCTCGTGGATCACCGCAAGACCCGAGACGGAGCGCGAAGGTTCCTTCTGCTTTCCGCCGCACGCGGAAAACGCGCCGCAGATGAAAACGGCGGTCAGCAGCAGTGAGAGTATGCGCAGCGTTTTGTTTTTCATCATGACAAAGACCTCCCTGAAATTTTCTATAAATCCATATTACATGAAAAGCATCGGTTATTCAAGAGGGTGCGCAAGGTTTTTGCCGAAATGATCGAGAAGCCCCTTCAGCAGCAGTCCCGCGGCGGGTTCGGAAAACAGATTTTCTTCGATCGAAAAACAATTGAACACCAGCATCCCCGCGCCGTGCCGGAAGCCGCACAGCACGTGCGCCGCTCCGTAAGCGCCGTCGAACTCATGGAAGCCGGTATAGAACGCCGGGCAGAGCGTGAGATCCGGCGTTTTCTGCGTCTCGATCGCCGGATGCGGGAAGGTCTGCCCGAACCGCGGGAAATCAACGAGACCAGCACCGAACGCAGCGAAGACCGTTCCCGGCTTCATCACGCATTCCTTGTGATACAGCCAGTCGCGGCGGTTCGCCATGCGAAGATCGTCCGCGATCCCGGTCAGTTCCAACAGCTCGGGCTGCGCAAGAAACAGCCCGGCGTTCAGAAAGACCGCCGTCGCGCCGCGCGCCGCCGCGGCAAGCACACGCAGAAAATCGCTTCGGTCGATCCGTTTTCCGACCAGAAAAGCGCCGCGTTCTGGGATACGATCCTGCGCCGTCACGCCGCGGGACGAAAGATAGCGGACCGTTTCGTCTTCGACGCCGAACACGCACGCCGTTTTTTCGTTCGGGACCGTGTCGGCGGGATCGGTCACGTAAAATCGCAGCCTATTGCCCGCGGGCGCGCCGCCGTCAGTCAGAAACGCCGTGAAGGTATACTCCCCGGCGGGGATATCCAAAGAAAGCGTCTCTTTGCAAACGGGGACTGCGAACGCGTCGTCCGCGACCGTAAACTCCCGGCGGAAGGCGGTCACGGTCCCGTTTCTGCCGACGACCGCAAACTCCGCGGTATAAACGCCGGGCTTCAGCACGCCGTCGTTGGCAAGCGCCGCCTCAAAGACCACCGGCTCGCCCGCATAGAAATGCGGTTTGACGAACAGACAGAAGCGCAGCGGGGACCAGCCGTCCGATACCGCGTCGAACATCTCCGGTTTGAAGCGCCGCCAGTAGGTCCACAGGCCCTCTCCGCACATGCCGTGGTCGAGCAGCCCCGTGAGACTGAAGCCGCAGAGGTTCGGGTTTGCGCGGATCGCGTTGAAGTCGCGCAGGCGCGCGTCGGCGTTCAGCCGCTGGCTTTCCCGCAGCATCATTTCGGCGTCGGGCCAGACCGACTCCATGCCGAACCTGCGCCAGTCGCGCATCAGCGCTTCGCTCTGAGCTCCGACCCAGGCAGCGTCCTCGAGATCCGGTCCGAGACCGCTCTGCCAGAAATGCAGCCACTCGTCGATCACGTCAAAGGCGGAGCCCGTGCCGAACTCGGAGAGGAACACGGGGCGGCTCCCTTCGCCGAGGGTCCGCAACGCCGAAAGAACGGCCCCGTTCATCGGAAGTTCCGGATAGGTATGAAAATCGCCCGCGCAGTAATTCAGATTCAAATCGAGCAGTTCGCAGAGCCGTTCCGAGCCGCCCTCGTTGCCCCACACCGGCTCCCACCGGTCGGAACCGGGATTCGAAACGGAGCCGAGGGTCGGATCGTTGTCGAACCGCCCCGCGTTAAGAAGGATCAGGCGCGTGGGGTCAAGTTCTCTCGCGCGCGGCAGGAAAGAGACTGCGCGTCGGAACACCGGGCCCTCCTGCGTCTCGTTCAGAAGTCCCCAGATCACCACGCTCGGGTGGTTGCGGTCGCGTTTGATCATCGCCTCGGTGCAGCGATCCCACCGGCGCAGCATCGATTCTTCGTCGCCGACGGGACAGCTCTCCGCGCCGACGCCGAGGCACCAGGAGGCAAGACATTCCTCATAGACTAAAAGCCCGATCTCGTCGCAGAAATCAAGCTGTTCTTTGCGGAAAAGCCCCGCGATGGAGCGCAGCATATTGAAGCCGCAGGCTTTGGCGTAATAAAAATCCTGCTTTGTCATGGAAGGGACTGCCGGAAGCATCTGCCCCGCGGGGAACGCGTTGCCGGAATGCGCCGACTTAATAAAGAGCTTTCTGCCGTTCAGGCAGAACCAGCCGTCCCGGATGCGGAAATCCCGGAAGCCGACGCGCGCGGAAACGCAGTGCGAACCGTCGGCAAGCTCCAGCCGCAGCTCGGCGCGGTAAAGATAAGGATCGTCCACGTCCCACAGCCGGAACTCCGGCACGTCGACGGCCGTTTCATTCTCATTTTCGCCGCGGTACAGCCGGACGGTCGTTTCGCGGCGCGCCGTCAGACGGTCGCCGTCGTATACCAGAAGCGTGAGCGACGCCGTTTCCTCCGCCGCGCTCACTACCGCCGCCCGGGCAGATAGACGGCCCGTTTTTGCGTCGCAGGAAAAGAAATATTCGTCGAGGTATGCGGCGGGCAGCGCTTCGAGCGTCACGCCGTACCAGATCCCGCCGTGGTTCAGACTCGAGCCCGCGCGCTTCCGGACCGTTTTGTTCCGGCAGGGCACGTTGGTGATATTCAGCCCGTCGATATCTTCGTCCGTGGGGTTCACCACACGCACGGCGAGCAGGTTTTCCCCGGGGCGGATCCGCTCCGTCACGTCGAAAGAGAACGGGACCTCTCCGCCCTCGTTCTCCCCGAGCAGAACGCCGTTGAGCCACACCGTCGCCTTGTAATCCACGCCCGCAAAGCGCAGCAGGAGCCGGTCGCGCACCCCGACGGTGAGCTCCGGCGTGAACGCGTGCCAGTAAAACGCGACGCCGTGGTATTCCGGAAACGTCTGCTGGATCACGGAGGGCACGACGGTTTTCTTCGCGGTCTGCGATACCGCCGCCGTCCAGCCGCGGGCGACGCCGTCGTTTTCGGGGTCGATATCGATCAGCCAATCCGTAAGCTGTATTGATCTGTATTCGGTCATATGAATCACCTTTTTCGTGCTGTCAGTGTACAGAAAAAGTATAACATTTTTTTATTCCAATGTAAAGAATTTGCTTATTCCGACGCACGTACGACGCATTTTCCCGTTGACAACGCGAGCGCAACTAATATAAAATAGAAATTGAACATCAAAGCGAAAGAAGTATGAAAATGTCAAAGTTTTGCGTATCCGATCTCGTCTCCCCCGGCGGGAACGAAAAAACCGACGAGCTCAAGGCCCTGTTCGCCGCGGTGCGCGCGCATATCCCGACCGTGACGCCCTGCCCGGAAAAGGATCCTTATCCCGGGGACGGGCGCATTCACGCGGTATTCTATGAGGGCGAGGAATGCCGCGGCAAAAAAACGCGCGTCTTCGCCTATCTCGGCTTTCCCGAGGGCGCAGACGCGGATACAAAGGTCCCGGCAATGGTGCTCGTGCACGGCGGGGGGTGCCACGCGTGGGCGCCGTGGGTCGCCTATTGGGTCGACCGCGGCTACGCGGCGATCTCATTTGACTTCAACGGGCTTGTGTACAACGGATCGGATCATACCTACAGCACGGATATCAACCTCTGGGCGCCGGATCCCGAAGGGCATCTGCCGACCGACAGCCTTGCGTCGCGCGGCAAGCCGTTTTCCGAGCAGTGGTATTATTACTTCGTCGCCGATATCATCCTCGCGCACAACGTGCTGCGGTCCGATCCGCGCGTCGATCCCGACCGCGTCGGTCTGACCGGCATTTCGTGGGGCGGCTTTGCCTCCGGCACGGTTTTAGGGTACGATCCCCGCTTCGCGTTCGTCGCGCCGGTCTACGGCTGCGGCTTCCTCGACACGTCCTGCGCGCTTTGGGGCGACTGGTTCCGCGGCGAGGGCGTCACCGACGTGTGGGAGCCGAAGCTCCTGCTGCCCGAGGTCAAAACGCCCGTGCTCTGGGTCAACGGCGACAACGACCCGTTCTTCCCCGCGGACTGCACTACAGCCAGCGCCGCCGCCTGCGCAAACGGCGAGGCGCTGCTCGTTCCGTCGCTGATCCACGGCATGGATCAGGGCATCGACCTGCCGGAGATCGCGCGTTTTGCCGACGAGCATTGCGGCATGGGCGAGGGCAATATCCATCTGACGGAGCTTTCGATCGAGGCGTCCTGCGTGCGCGTATCGTTCACGCTGCCCGCCGACGTCGAAAGCGCCGAAGTCTGTATCTATTACCGGTATTCTCCCCTCGAATACGAACCGCCGAGATTAAAGGACTGCCCGGATCTGATCGAGCCGTGGAAACGCGCGGCAGGCGTGGCGGAGAACGGCTGCGGCACCGTCGGGATCCCCGAGGGCACGGTCCTTTTCTACGTCGCAGTCGAGGGAACGGTCCCCGTCGGGGTGGAAAGCTACGTCATCCGCGCGACCAGCGGGGTATTCAAAGCGGGGACGGAATAATACGGCATCACGGAGCATATAAGGAGGAGCATTATGAACGCACAGGACAGAATGATGAGCAAAAAATGGGGCGTCTTCAACCATTATCTCTATTACAGCGAGAAGGGCCTCGCATTCCCCAACGGGGACGGCGAGGCGTGGGAACGCGGGATCGCGCCTATGGCAGAGGAATGGTGCGCGCAGACGGCGTCTTTCGATACGGAAAAGCTCGCCCGCACCCTGCATGAGATCGGCTGCGGATATTATATGATCACCGTCATGCAGGGCACGCGTTTTCTGCTCGCGCCGAATGAGGCTTACACGCGCATCACGGGCGTCGCGCCCGGGCATGGCTGCTGCAAACGCGACCTTATAAAAGATATCGCGCTGTCGCTTCGGAAATATGACATCGACCTGTATCTTTACTACACCGGCGACGGTCCGCATTTTGATAAGATCGCGGGGCCGAAAATGAGCTTATACGAAGACTATGAGGCAGGCATCCGGGGCATGGTGAGCGAAACCTTCGTGCGCAACTGGGCGGCGGTCCTCGGGGAATATGCCGCGCGCTACGGAGATCTCGTCAAAGGCTGGTGGGTCGACGGCTGCTATGAAAGCCTTGGCTACAACAACGCGCTGCTCTCGATCTACTACGACGCGATCAGAAAGGGCAACCCGGACGCGCTGGCGGCGTTCAACAGCGGCACGGCGTCCTTCGTGCATCCCGACGGCGACGATACGCCGATCAAATGGTACGAGAACGAGGGCTTCACCTGCGGCGAGGACAACGACTTCACCTATATTTTCAAAACGCGGTTCACCGACGGTGCGCAGAACCACCTGCTGATCCCCCTCGGCGACTACCGGGACGGGAACATCTGCGCGGGCTGGCGCAATACGGGCGTGCGGCGCAGCAAAGAATACGTCGCGGACTATATCAAAAAGAACAATGCCGCCGGCGCGGTCATCACCGTGGATATCTTCGTGGACTGTCACGGCAATTTCGACCCCGCGCAGGTCGAGGCGCTGAAATACGTCGGCAGAGAAGTACGGAAAAACAGCTGAATCACGGAATAACAGGTCCACAGACTCCGTTATATCACGAAAATACAAGCTAAAAACACCGAATTTATAACCGCAAATTTCTCAAAGATCGGAGGCGGAAAAGATGAACGAAACGGATATCCTGATCCGGCATTACGAAACGCACGACGAAGAAGGGCGGCTGCTCTCAAGGCACGGGCAGGTGGAGTATATCACGACGCAGAAGTATATCCACGCCTGCGCGCAGACTGTCGGCGCAAAGCTCGTTCTTGAGATCGGCGCGGGGACCGGACGCTACAGCGTGCCCCTCGCGCGGGAAGGCTTCGACGTGACGGCGCTTGAGCTGGTGGAACACAATCTTGACGTTCTGCGCGGGAAGCTCACCGGAGGCGAAAAGCTCACGGCGCTGCAGGGGAACGCCCTCGACCTCTCGCGGTTTGCCGACGGCAGCTTCGATCTTGTGCTGCTGCTCGGCCCGATGTATCATCTGTTTACGTTTGAAGACAAACAAAAAGCGCTCGCCGAGGCGGTGCGCGTCACGAAAAAGGGCGGGTATCTCCTCGTTTCCTACTGCATGAACGAGCCGACGGTCGTTCAGTACGTTTTTCAGCGCGGGAACCTGCGGGAAGTGCTCGAAAATCATATGCTGACCGCCGACTGGCACTGCGTCAGCGAACCGAAGGAAATATTCGAGCTCGTCCGCACGGAGGATATCGCCGCGCTGGACGCGACCGTCAACGCCGCGCGCGAGAAGCTCGTCGCAACGGACGGCGCGACAAGATATCTCTGCGATTTCATCGACGAAGCGGACGATTTCACGTTTGAAAAATGGGTCGAATACCACCTCGCCGTCTGCGAGCGGCAGGATCTGATCGGCGCGTCGCACCACGTGCTCGATATTCTCAGGAAAAACGAATTATAAAGAATTATAAATTAGGAGGAATAATCATGCTGTTTGTATGCTACCCCAAATGCACGACCTGTCAGAAGGCGCAGAAATGGCTGGACGGACACGGCGTGAAGTACGACTTCAGGAACATCAAAGAGGAAAACCCGACCGAGGCGGAGCTGCGCGAGTGGCACGCGCGCAGCGGTCTTACGCTGAAAAAGTTTTTCAACACCAGCGGCCTGCTGTATAAGGCGCTGAACCTCAAGGACCGCCTGCCGGGGATGAGCGAGGACGAGCAGTTCGCCCTGCTCGCGTCCGACGGGATGCTCGTCAAACGCCCGATCCTGATCGGCGACGGTTTCGTTATCGTCGGTTTCAAAGAGGCGGAATACGAGAAACTGTAAACCGGAGGATCAGCCGATGACGATTTCCATTCATTACGACCCGTCCGAGACGGACTATGCCGCAAAGGAGCTGAAAAAGTTTCTCGGCGAGTTCACAAACGCGATCCTGACGGAGAACGCGCCGGCAGAGCGGAGCGTGACGCTTCTGACCGACACCGCCCTGCCCGCGCACTGCTATCGACTCACGGGCGACGGCGACGCGCTGACCGTGCGCGGCGCAAGCCCCTCCGCCGTACTGTGCGGCGTGTGCGACGCGCTCTCCGACGCGGGCCTTTTGTTCCTTGCGTCCGGATATTCCGCACCGAAGGGCTTTGACTTCGACGCGTTTTTCCGAGCAAGCAAAGAGGTTCGCCCGAAATTCCGCCTGCGCGGCGTGCGGCAGCACATCAATTTCCCTATGGATATCTCCTCTTATCCGCTTTGGGACGCGCAGGAATACATCCGCGCGCTCGCCCGGATGCGCTTCAACGCGATCACCTTCCACTCCTATCCCGGGCAGTGGCACTCTGTGGATCCCGCCGATCCGAACGACCGCCCGGGGCATTTCTTTTATGGGCAGGTCCATCCCGTGCCCGACGACGACCCGCTGCTCGCCGAACGGCTCCGCAACCGCAGGTATTACTGCATCCCCGAGGCGGAGGCGATTTTTGAGGACGAAGCCGCCCGCGGCGAATACGCCCGGTATTGGCTCAATCAGGTCATGAAAACGGCGAAGGACGCCGGTATGGAACTGACGCTTTCGGTCGAGGTCACGACGGACGACGAAGAAAAGACCGTACGGATGCTGCGCGCGGTCTGCGAGGCATATCCGCTGATCGACACGCTTGAGCTGATCACAGAGGAATGCGGCGGTTTCCGCAGCATCCCGGGGCTGACGATCGAAAATCTGCGGGAATTCCTGACCGGGACCCTCGGCGGGGATATCGTTGACGAAAACGGTGAGATCCCGTATTTCCCAGAGACGCTTCCGACGCAGCTCGGCGCGGCGGCGGAAAGCCTGAAAAGGATCCTGCGCGCGGTTGAAAACCGTGAACGGTGGCTTGCGGGGCTCCCGCGCAGGCCGGCTTTGCGGGCGGGGCTGTACCTGACAGAGGAAGCGACGCTGAAAGTCCTGCGCTGCGTCCTGCGGAAAAAGCTGCCGGAGGGGATGACGATGAGCCTGCTGCCCGCCCACGGCGCGCTGGCTGCGGCGGATAATATCGAAAATACAGGAACCGTCGAAGCCGACTGGCAGAACACGATGTTCTATTCCTGGGCGGAATTCGACGGCAATATGTATCTGCAGCAGCTCTCGACCGACGGGATCGAAAAGCTGGCAAGGATGCCGGAGGCGGAATCGGCGTACGGTATGTGCATCAACCACTGGCGCACGTCGGAGAACGACCTGACGATCGCCTACGCCGCGGAAGCGGCTGCAGGCGGCGCAGGCGCATTCGATTTTTACCGGCAGTTCGCGGCAAAGCTCGGCGTCGCGGACAGGGATCTGTTTGCGAAGACCTGCGACAGGCTCGCGAAACTTGACACCTACAACCGGGATCACCTGTTCAATATCGGGTTCTGCGCCGTCGGCTGCTGGCTCGACTGGTGCCGCGGCGACAACGGCGAGACGCTGCCGCGCGGGCTTTCCGTGCCGGCGATGCGGGAAGCCGACGCCCGCTACCGGGAGCTGATCGGGGCGTACAAACGCCTGCTCCCCGGCGCGGGGACCAAGGAGGCAGCCGCACACCTGCGCCTGATGATCAACCGCTGCGAAACGAGCATCCTGCACATCCGCTCGCTGCTTTCCCTGGAACTGCTCCGCGATATTTACGATTACGACGACCCGAAGCCGCTCACCCGGGAGCAGGCGGACGCGGTCGAAGCGCTTCTGAAAACGGCGGAGGACAGCGCGGCGGAATACCTGCGCCTTTACGGCGAGCTGCTGCCGGACAGGGGCTGCGAGGGACAGCTCGTGAGTTATTACGTGACGACGCCCGTGTTCGTGCGGGCGGTAGCGGCGCATTTCCGCGGCAATCCCGCGATCCTCGCGCCGGACGCGTACGACGCGCCGCCCATGCCGGACGAATCGGTGCTGTAAATTCAACAAAATCTATCCGTAAAATACAACCCGCCGTAACACGTCCGGACTGCCGGAACTGTTATGGCGGGATTGTCTTATTTTTAGTGAAGTCGCAGCGCGACTTGTTTTCTAATGAGGAATGAGGAATGTCGGAAATCGCTGCGCGATTTGATTATAGATAATTTGCCGGTAACCTGTTGACCATAAACTTACACCTTACACCTTGCTTCTTACATCTATCACATTGCACCTTTTTCCAAACGGTACGTTCGTATCATCGTTCTCGAGGCCAGAGAGACGTCGAGGAACCGGAAAAGCACCCCGTCTTCGCCCGCGCTGATCGAAAGCCCCTCCGCCTCGGTGAAGGCGTTGCCCATATCCCGGACGAAGGCTTCCGTCGTTTCGCCCGTTGCGAGATCGACGGCGTAGGTGATCTTCTCGTTCACGCCGTCGTTGCTCGAGAGATAAAGCGTTCCGTTCAGCACGTCGCCGCCGGTGATCTTCGTGACGGTCCGGTCCAGCCGGACGGCGTCCGCATAGGAGAAATCATCGAGACGCAGCATTCTGACCTCGTCGACGTCCCGCGCCTGCGTATAGTAGACCGTGCCGTCGCTGACCGCGACCCAGGGGATGTGCCCGTTGCCCCTGCCTTCGTCGGGCAGAACGTGATATTCGATGAGCTCAAGCGTTTCGGCGTCGAAGACCATAACGGCGGGATCGCGGAAGAAGAACGCTTCGCAGGCGGCGTAGATCCTGCCGCCGGAATACGCGCAGTCGCCGAGGTGCGAATATCCTTTCAGGATCACGCTTTCCGGCAGGCACATATCGTTGATCTTCACGATCTGGCCCGTCGCTTCGTCGATCTTCACGATCGCGTTATAGTCGATATATTTGATACACCCGGTGCCGTAGAGATACGTCCCGTCGGTGGTGATCCCCTGACAGAACGCCGCCCCCTCCGAATAAGGGTAGGCGAGTTCGCCCTCGGGAACAAGATCGCCCCGGATCACCGAGGAAGGCCCCGAGACCGCCCCTGCGAACGCGAACAGAAACGCGAAGAACAGAGAGAATATTTTTCTTAACGCTGCGAACAGAGAAGACATCGGAATTCCTCCCGCGGTATTTTTTTAACCGGCGGCTTTCAGCGAAGCCGAACGGCCGGAGAAGACTATTGCACGGTGACGATCCTGCCGGTATCGCAGGCGGTGACGTACTGCGGCAGCGCGGGCGTGACCATGGTGACGAAATTCATATGCAGATGCCCCGCGAAGATCGCTCTGATATTCGGCGAGGTCGTGATCAGCTCATAGGCCTGCGCCGTGATCTCATCCTGTTCCCCGGGAACGCTCATCAGATAGGAGGGCATGCCGGGCTCCGTCACGACGGCGTTGTAAAGATCCTCCGCGTACAGCGGTACGTGCAGCAGCAGGATCGTCGGCATGCCGAGAGCAAGCTCCTCCCTGAGCCTGTCCAGCTGCCACTGCTCGATCTGGTAGTATCCGTTGTCGAGGCTGACGAGGTTGACGCCGTTGACCTTGCGGGAAGAAAACCGGATATCGTTTTTGAACGCCGCCTGCACCTTATCAAGGCTTTGGTTCCGGTAGGCGGCGTCTTCTTTCGCCTCGCCCACGTACAGCGAGAATTCGTGGTTGCCCGCCGCCATGATCACGTCGCAGCGGTCGGTGAAGTCTTTCGCCGCCTCCAGGTTCTTTTGCGAAACGAAGTCGATCTGGTCGCCCGTATGCACGATCAAGCAGCCCAGCTCCTGCGATTTTTCGATCGCCGCCTGCAGATTCGCCTGCGCCCAGGGAAAAATAGAAGATCTGCTCTCGGCGAGTTTGACCTTCCGCCTGCCGTCGCGGCTGTCCGCGAGCGTCAGATGCGTATCGCTCAGATGCATAAAACAAAACGGTTCGTCAGCGCCGACGTCGATCGTCAGGGACTGAAACGAGATGTTTGCCGGAGCCGTCACGGTCTTCGCGTTATAAACGAACAGCCCCGAAAAAAACGCGGCGATCGCCGTAAAAAAGGCGACGATCTTTGCCCAGATAGTATTCATCATAAACACTCCTTATGCTTTATTATATCGGACGGATCCGGCAGATCGCAACAGATATATGCAAAACATCTGATAAATACGGACTCACAGTTTTGTCTCGATTCGATCTCGGTCGCGCGGTCCGTAAACAATCCGCAAAATAATGATCTCGTGTTTGAAATGGTCGGGCAAATAATACAGAACATAATTACCGACTGTCGTTTTGCGTATATCGTTCCGTTTGACATAAGGGTTATCGACGGGACTCCCCGAAAGAGGAAATGTGCGGATCGTCGAAATCGCAGTCTCCATTTTTTGGATAAAGCTTTGCGCCGCAGTCGGATTGCTCAGTTCTCCGCTGATATAATTCAGCGTTTCGTTGAGATCGGCAGCGGCAATATCGGTAAAAGAGAAAGAATAATCAGCCGCCATACTTTGCCTTCATTTCCGATAAAACGTTCTCACCGGGGCGCAATCTTCCGTTTTCGGCATCGCCGAGCCCGACGGCAAGCGCCGCCGCTTCCTGCATCTGCCGCATGGTACGTTCATAGTATTCGATATCCATCACCACAAGACGACCGTATCCGTTCTTGGTTACGAATACCGGCCCGTTCTCCTTGGCGCACAGCGCTTCGATCCGAACGGTATCCTTTAAATCTCTTATCGGTACTATTTGCATACAATCACCCTTTCTGTGATTAAATTATATACCAGATTAGGCCACATGTCAACTCTTTTTCAGTATATCGATTCCTGTGGAAAATATTCTTATATTGTTATCATTTTGATATCAACACCGATAACAAAAACAGCAGACACTCCGAAAGTGCTATCTTTGTATTGATTTATTCCGAAATCTATGGTAAACTATTTTCATATTTCAGAAGAGAGCGAAGTGGACAAAATGACGAAAACCATGAACCTTTTATACGACGCCGTTTTGTCTGCCCGGTAGATTTATATATAGCAGACGATTTCGGCTTCGTATAAACGGAGCCGTTTTTTCTATTAAAGGAGAGCAAAAGAAATATGATCGTCTGCACAAATCATGGATTAATGCCACTGAACCATATACAGAAGCGCAGGATCATTCGCAGGCCGTGGGAACAGTGTCAAAGCACAAAAAGACGAAGATGTGAAA